>NZ_JBSGET010000018.1:0-78498 GCF_053603035.1 Kitasatospora sp. NPDC004272
ATGGCGGCGATCTTCGCGGACACCCGACCGCGAAGATCACAGCCACTGGATCACGCCACGCAGTTGATCAATTACCCCACACTTTCTGAGGCGCCCCGCCCGCCCCCGTCGGCCCCGCCCGCCCCGGACGGGGCCGCGCCCTCAGGCGCGGTCCGGGCCGTCCGAGGCGCCCTCCGGGCGGTGCCCGATGGCGGTCCAGTCGAACTCCGCCCGCCACGCCGTCCGGCCGGTCGACCAGCCGACCAGCGCGTCCACCACCTTGGCGAGGGAGAGCGTCAGGGTCCGGTAGTGCTCGGCGGGGACGCCGTCGCGGTACTCCAGCTCGTACACGCCGTTCTCCTGCAGGCGCACCCGCACGTACCAGTCGCCGGCCGGCTCGTCCGCGCCGAACCGTTCGACGGTCAGCCGGGACTCGCCGCGCTGCATGTTCGCCACCAGGCGGCTCAGGGCCGCCGGCCCGGGGTCGCGCATCGACAGGCCGCGCTCGGTCATCGCGTGAAGCATGCGTGGAGCATGCCGCACCTCACCGACGGGCGGGGCGCCGGGGTGCCCCGAGACCCCGCGCGTCGGCCGGCGGCCGGTCGGGGATCGACGACCGGTTCGGCGCTGTCCCGAGAGACGTGCAACTCCCTTCACGATCCCGCGAGTTCGTCAGGCGGACGGTGCGGGTGGCGCTCAGGGCCCGCACCGCGATCGCCACGTTGACCGCCGCCGCCGCGTGAGCCCCCCGGCCCCGTGCCGCCCTCTTGAGTCCCGCCCGACTGCCCGCCCGCAGACCCGGGCCGGACCCGGCCGGGGCGCCCAGCGGGTCACCGGACGCCGCGGCCGCGCTGCCGCGAGTCGTCGATCACCGTCCGGGACCAGTCCAACTCGCCCGCCCGGTACGACTCGTCCAGCAGCATCCGCTGCAGCCGGTCCCAGATCCCGGCCTCCTGCCAGTCCCGCAGCCGCCGCCAGCAGGTCATGCCCGACCCGAAGCCCAGCTCCTGCGGCAGCCACTCCCACTGGATCCCGGTGTGCAGCACGAACAGGATCCCCTGCAGGCAGCCGCGGTCCTTCGCCGACGGACGCCCGAGCCCCTGCCGCCGCACCGGCAGCAGCGGCTCGATCCGCTCCCACAAGTCGTCCGACACCAACCACGGCGGTCTCTTCCCCACGCACACCCCAACGAGCCGACCGCCGAACGGACATGGCCGGCCCCCCGCTCGGCCCAGCGGCCCGCGCCGCGCAACCCCGCCCGGCCCCCGCCGCCCCACCCGCTGAATATCCGCTTCCACTCGCCAGAAGCTTGATGATAGACAGTCAATCGTGTCCGCCGATCTCGACTTCCCGACCCTGCTGGGCCTGCTCGACGACCGCTCCGCGGCCTTCCGGGGCGTGCTCGCCGTCGCCCCCGACCTCGGCGCCGAGGTCCCGACCTGCCCCGGGTGGACGCTGCACGAGCTGGCCCAGCACCTCGGCCGGGGCCAGCTCTTCTGGGCCGCGATCGTCGCCGCGGGTCCCGCCGAGACGCCCCCGCCCCGGCCGGTCGAGGTGGCGCCCGCCGAGCGGGAGGCCCTGGTGGCCTGGTTCGCCGCCGCCACCGAGCAGCTCCTCGGGGCGCTCCGCACGGCGGGCCCGGGCGCCCCCTGCTGGGCGTGGTGGGAGCTCGCCCAGTCCCCGCGGGACACCACGGCCGCCGCCCGCCGCCGCCTCGACGAGACCGCCGTGCACACCTACGACGCCCAGCTCGCCGCCGGTCTGCCCGCCGCCGTCCCGGCCGAGGTCGCGCTCGACTCCGTCGAGGAGTTCCTGCTCACCTGCTGCTCCACCACCGTCCCCTGGCCGCACGCCCCCGCAACCCTCGCCTTCCGGGCCACCGAGGGCCCCAGCTGGCACCTCACCCTCTCCCCGGCCGGTGTCCGCGCGACCCGCACCGCCCCCGCCGCCCCGGACGCCACCCTCCGCGGCAGCGCCGCCGAACTGCTCGCGGTCCTCCACGGCCGCACCCCGATCGACGACCTCCGCCCCGAGGGCGACGCCGTGCTCCTCCACCAGCTCTACGACTGGGACCCGAACGCCTGATCCGGCCCCGCCCGTGCCCGCGCCCGCCCCGCCCGTGCCCGCCCACCCGTTCCACCCACCGGAAGGCCCGCCCGTGACCGACGCCGACCTCGCCCGCCGGGCAGCCGAACTCGGGGCGCGGGTGGTCCGCGACCGCCCCTGGGAGGACGTCGCCCGGCAGGACAAGGGCGGCGACGACTTCGCCACCGCCGTGGACGTCGAGGCCGAGCGGGCCGTCCTCGGCCTGCTCCGCCGGGAGCGGCCCGAGGACGCGTTCACGGGGGAGGAGAGCGGCAGCTCCGGCGCCGCGGGCGCGGCCCGCCGGTGGCTGGTGGATCCGCTGTGCGGGACGCTCAACTTCGCCGTGGGCACCCACCTGGTGGCGGTCAACGTCGCCCTGCGCGAGCACGGCCGGACCACCGCCGCGGCCACCGCCGACCCGTACACCGGCGAGACGTACTGGACCGACGGCACCGCCGCCCACCTGCGCCGCGACAGCCGCGACGGCCGTGACGGCCGTGACGGCCGCGACACCCCGCTGCGGCCGTCCGCCGATTCCCGGCTGGTCGACCTCAACCTGGACCCGCCCTACCCGAACGCCCCCGCGCTGCGCGTCGCCCGGCTGCTCACCGACCCGGAGTTCGAATCCGCCTTCCGCCCCCGCGTGGTGTCCAGCACCCTCGCGGTGGCCTGGGTCGCCGCCGGCCGCCGCGCCGCCTACCTGACGGACGGGCACCTGGCGGACAGCGTCCACTTCGCGGCGGGCATCGCGCTCTGCCAGGCCGCCGGCTGCACCGTCACCGACCTGCGGGGCGCCCCGGTGCACAGCGGCGGCGGCGGCCTGATCGCGGCGGCCGACCCGGAGACCCACGCCCGCCTGCTCGAACTGGTCACCCGCCAGGAGGGCGCACCCCCGCACGGGTAGGCCCGCCACCCCGTGCGCCGGTGGCACCGTGATCCCGTACGCCGGTAAGCCCGTCGCGCGCCCTGGTGGCGGCCCCGGCCCCCCGGCACGCTTGCGGTCGCGCCCGCGCCCCGCGGCCGCGACCGCCGAGCCGCCCGGAGGCCCGCATGGTGTTCCACAGCGACTACCCGCCCGTCACCCCGCTCGACCGGCCGCTGCACGAGGCGGTCCTGGGCGGCTGCGCGAACGGCGAGCACGCCGAACGCCCGGCCCTGGTCGACGGGTTGACCGGTCGCAGCGTCAGCTACCGGGAGCTGGACGCGGCGAGCCGCCGACTGTCCGCGGGGCTGGCCGAGGCCGGGGTGGCCAAGGGCGACGTGGTGGCGCTGCACAGCCCGAACTCGCTCGCCTATCCGCTGGCCCTCTACGGCGCCACCCGCACGGGGGCGGCCGTCGCCCCGGTCGACCCGCTGGTCGGCGCGGCCGAGTTCACCCGTCGGCTGCGCGACTGCGGCGCCCGCTGGATCATCACCACCGCCGAACTGCTGCCGGTCGCCCGGCTGGCCGCCGCCGGGCACCCGGTGGCCGGGATCTTCCTCTGCGACGAGCCGGCCGGCCCGCGGGGGGCCGGGGCGCCCCGCTCGCTCGCCGACCTGGCCGCCTCCTCCGCCCCGGAGCCCGAACCGGACCTCGACCCGGCCACCGACCCGGCCGTGCTGCCGTACTCCAGCGGGACGACCGGCCTGCCCAAGGGCGTGCTGCTCACCCACCGCGCGGTGGCCACCAACCTGGCCCAGGCCGACGCCCTGCTCGGCCCGCGCCCGGGCGAGCGCGTGCTGGCGGCGCTGCCGTTCTGGCACGCCCACGGCCTGGCCGCGCTGCTCAACCGCCCGCTGCGGGCCCGCGCCACCGTCGTCGTGCTGCCCCGCTTCGACCTGGAACAGTTCCTCACCGCGATCCAGCGCCACCGGATCGAGGCGGTGCACGTCTCCCCGCCGATCGTCCTCGCGCTGGCCAAGCACCCGCTGGTCGACCGCTTCGACCTCTCCTCGGTCCGCCACGTGCTGAGCACCACCGCCCCGCTGGACCCGGCCGCGGCCGCCGCCGCGGCCCGCCGACTGGGCCTGCCGCACCTGCTCCGGGGCTACGGCATGACCGAGCTCTCCCCGTTCACCCACCTCGTCCCGCCCGGCGAGCCCCACCCGCCGACCGGCACCGTCGGCCGCCTCCTGCCCGGCACCGAACTGCGGATCCGCTCCCTGGACGGGCCGCCCCGCGACCTCGGCCCCGGCGAGGACGGCGAACTGCTGTTCCGCGGCCCGCAGGTGATGGGCGGCTACCTCGACCAGGAGGCCGGGACCGCCGCCACCGTCGACGGGCACGGCTGGCTGCACAGCGGCGACGTCGGCCGGGTCGACGCCGAGGGCTGGCTGTTCGTGACCGGCCGGGTCGAGGAACTGCTCGGGCCGCCGGGGCACCGGTTCGCCCCGGCCGGACTGGAGGCCCTGCTGCGCACCCACCCGAGCATCGCCGACGCCGCCGTCGTCGGCGTCGCCGGCCCGCACGGCACCGAGCACCCGAAGGCGTACGTGGTCCCCGCGTTCGGCTGCGAACTGGCCGAGCAGGAGGTGGTCGAGTACGTGGCCCGCCGGGTCGCCCCGCCCGGGAGGCTGCGCGGGGTGGAGTTCCTGGGGGTGGTCCCGAGGTCCGCCGACGGCAAGGTCCTCCGCCGAGCCCTGCGGACCCGTGCCGCGCAGCGTGAGCACCGGGCCGGCGGCCCCGCATAGGATCGAGGGCCCCCGGGCCCCGGCCGCCGCCCTCGCGGACCGGCCCGATCGAGCGGACTGAGCGGACCGGAAGCCCGCCGGAACGCTCCGTGACCGGCAGTTGAAGGTCACGCCCTTGCCCGAACCGGTCCGAATCGAGCAGACTCGCATCTCCGGTCCGACCGCCCGCACGACCACCAGTCGCCAGCGCCCGGTGGGCCGTGCAGTCTGGTGGAAGCCGGAACGACCGGCGGAACCGGGGAAGGTACCGGGCAGGTGGCCAACTGAGCACGCACGGGTTCGAACGCAAGCCCGGCCGCGACGCGGCGGGCGCCCCTGCCGCGCGCCTGGCCGGACACCGCCTGGTCCCGCTGGCCACCGCGCTGGTCCAGGAGGACGGCCGGATCCTGCACTGGAGCCAGGAGGCCGAGGCGCTCACCGGCTGGTCCGCGGAACAGGCCATCGGCGCCCACCCGCTGCGGCTGCTGCTGCCCGAGCAGGAACGGGCCGCCGCCGAGAAGCTGTTCGACCGCCTGGTCGCGGGCCGCGGCTGGTCCGGCACCCACCCGGTGCGCCGCCGCGACGGCTCCACCGTCGAGCTGGAGTTCCACACCTACCCGGTGGCCGGCCCCGACGACCGCACCCTGCTGCTGGCCACCGCCTCCGACGCCGAGGCGCTGCACGAGGTCGAGTCCGACCTGGCGGTGCTGGACGGCTTCTTCGACCAGTCCCCGATCGGCCTCGCCGTCTACGACACCGAGCTGCGCTTCGTCCGGCTGAACGAGGCGCTGGCCCGGATCAACGGCCTCAGCGCCGAGCAGCACCTCGGCCGCCGGATCTCCGCCGTGCTGCCCGGCATCAACGCCCACGAGATCGAGAACGTGATGCGGCAGGTGATCGCCACCGGCAAGCCGGTGGTCGACGCCCGCTCGCACGGCCGGGTCCCCGGCGACCCGCGCCGCGACCGGGCCTGGTCGGCGTCCTACTTCCGGCTGGAGGACTCCACCGGCAAGGTGCTCGGCGTCTCCTCCTCGATCATCGACGTCACCGAGCGCTTCCAGGCCGAGGCCCGCGCCTCCCGCGCCCAGGAGCGGCTGACCCTGCTCGCCTCGGCCGGCGCCCGGATCGGCACCACCCTCGACCTCAAGCGCACCGCCGAGGAGATGGTCGAGGCGATCGTCCCCAAGTTCGCCGACTTCGCCACCGTCGACCTGCTGGAACCCGTGCTGCGCGGCGAGGAGCCCGCCCCGATCCAGCCGGAGCGGGCCATCCAGGTCCGCGCCGTCGCGGTCGGCGAGGCGTACGGCTCCGGATTGACCGGCGCGGCCGACGTGGTCGGCGGCACCACCGAGTACGGTCCGCACCGGATCTACACCCAGTGCCTGCGCAGCGGCCGCCCGCTGCTCAAGCCGCACGTCGACGAGGAGGTGCTGCGCGGCCTGGTCCCCGACCCCGAGCGGGTCGCCCCCGGCATCGCGGCCGGCATCCACTCCTACCTGCTGGTGCCGCTGATCGCCCGCGGCATGGTGCTCGGCGGCGCCGAGTTCGTCCGCACCCGCAACCCCGAGCCGTTCGGCGCCGCCGACGTCTCGCTCGCCGAGGAGCTCGTCGCCCGCACCGCGCTGGCCATCGACAACGCCCGGCTCTACCGGCGCGAGCGGGAGACCGCCCTCACCCTGCAGCGCAGCCTGCTGCCGCAGGAGATCCACCGCACCCTGGGCCTGGAGATCGCCCACCGCTACCTGCCCTCCAGCGTGGTCAGCGAGGTCGGCGGCGACTGGTTCGACGTCGTCCCGCTGTCCTGCGGACGCGTCGCCCTGGTGGTCGGCGACGTGATGGGCCACGGCATCCGGGCCGCCGCCACGATGGGTCAACTGCGCACCGTGGCCCGCACCCTGGCCACCCTCGACCTGCCGCCCGAACAGGTCCTCGGCCGGCTCGACGAGACCGCCTCGGCGATCGGCGAGGGCCAGTTCGCCACCTGCGTGTGCGCCGTCTACGACCCGGTCGACCGCAGCGTGGTGGTCTGCTCGGCCGGCCACCTGCCGCCGGTCCGGGTCGACCCCGACGGCACCGCGCACGTCGTCGACCTGCCGCCCGGCGTCCCGCTCGGCATCGGCGGCGGCGCCTTCGAGTCGATCGAGTTCACCCTGCCCCCCGGCGCCACCTTCGCGCTCTACACCGACGGCCTGGTCGAGCGCCGCGGCCGCGACCTGGACGAGGGCATCGACCTGCTCGCCCGCACCCTCGCCACCCCCGGCCGCACCCTGGAGGAGAGCTGCGACGCCGCGCTCTCCGCCCTGGTCACCGACGGCACCGAGGACGACATCGCCATGATCATGGCCCGCGTCCTGCCCGTCCCCGCCGACCGGATCGCCACCCTGCTGCTGCCCAGCGAGGGCCCGCTGCCCGCCCGCGCCCGCCGCTTCACCCGCACCACCCTGGACGCCTGGGGCCTGTCCGGCCTCACCGACTACGCCGAACTCGTGGTCAGCGAACTCGTCACCAACGCCCTGCTGCACGCCGACGCCCCGCGCCGGCTGCGGATCTTCCGGGACCGCACCCTCACCCTGGAGGTCTCCGACGCCGGCGGCCAGCCGCCCCGGCTGCGCAGCTCCGCCGAGGAGGACGAGGGCGGCCGCGGCATCCACCTGATCAGCGAGCTCGCGCACCGCTGGGGCAGCCGCCCCACCAAGCACGGCAAGGTGGTCTGGGCGGAGATCGAACTCCCGTACCGCCCGGGCTGACACCCGCCCGGGCGCGACCGCTCGCCCGGGACGCCGCGCTGACGGAGAGTCGGAGCAACCACGCCGCCGACCGAAAGGCCCGCCGTGCACCTCCGCCTCCTCTCCGCCGCCGGCCTGCTCGCCCTCGCCGCCGGTGCGGCCGCCCTCGCCCCCGCCCTCGCCGACGGGCCCGCGCCGCAGCCCTCCCCGTCCCCGTCGCCCTCCCCGGCCGGAACGGGACAGCCCGAGGAGAACCCCTCGCCCTCGTCCGGGCCCTCGTCCCCGCCCTCCTCGCCCTCCTCGCCCTCCGCGCCGTCGCCGTCGCCGTCGCCGAGCGGAACCGGCGCCGGGACCGGGCAGCCCGCGGAGAGCCCGGCACCGGCCGCCCGGACCTCCGTCACGATCACCGGGGCCGTCATCGACCCCAGGGTCCCCAGCCGGTCCCGGGTCACCCTCGCCTACACCTGCGCGCCCACCGACCAGCCGCGCTCCTTGAACACCTCGGTCGAGCAGAGCGACCCCGAGGACCCCGCCGGCATCGCCTTCGGCGCCACCCGCACCTCCCCGACCCTGGTCGTCTGCGACGGCGCCCCGCAGGTCCAGACCGTCACCGTCCAGTCCAAGACCAGCAACTGGCTCCCCGGCCCCGACGCCGTCGTCGTCACCACCCTCACCGACCTCGGCGCCGCCCCGCCCGCCGCCGCCGACGCCCGCCGGATCCCGCTCGACCTGCCGCCCGCCGCCTGACCCGCCGTCAGCCGACCGGCCCCCGCCCCCGGCGCGCCGCCCGCCCGCCGCCGCCGGCGCCTCCGAGACTGGACGCCGGACGGAAGGGAACCCCGCATTGGCCACCCAGCCCACCACCACCGGCGTCCCCGCTCCCGAGGAGGCGCGCCGCTGGCGGGCCCTCGCGGTGTGCCTGGTCGCCGGGTTCATGACCCTGCTCGACGTGTCGATCGTCAACGTCGCCCTGCCGTCCGTGCGCGCCGGACTGCACATGTCCGAAGCCGGACTCCAATGGGTGCTCTCCGGCTACTCGCTGGCCTTCGGGCTGGTGCTGGTCCCGGCCGGACGGCTCGGCGACGCGATCGGCCGCCGCCCGGTCCTGCTCACCGGCCTCGCCCTGTTCACCGCCACCAGCGCGCTGGCCGGCGCCGCCCAGGGCGAGACCTGGCTGGTCGTCGCCCGGCTGCTCCAGGGCATGTCCGGCGGACTGCTGGTCCCGCAGGTCTCCGGCTTCATCCAGCAGCTCTTCCGCGGCGCCGAACGGGCCCGAGCGTTCGGCCTGCTCGGCACCACCATCGGCTTTTCCACCGCGGTCGGCCCGCTGCTCGGCGGCCTGCTGATCGCCGCGTTCGGCACCGCGGAGGGCTGGCGCTGGGTCTTCTACGTCAACCTCCCGATCGGCCTCGTCGCCCTCCCCGTCGCCCACCGGCTGCTGCCCGCGCCCACCCCCGACACCTGCGCCCGCCGCGACTTCGACCCGGTCGGCGTACTGCTGCTCGGCACCGGCACCGTCCTGCTGCTGCTCCCGCTGGTCCAGGCCCAGTGGCACGACGCCCGCAAGTGGCTGCTGCTGGCGGGCTCCGCGCTCGTCCTGGCCGCCTTCGCCCGCTGGGAGCACCACTACGCTCGGCGGCGCGAACCGCTGGTCCACCCGGAGCTGTTCCGCACCCCCTCCTTCACCGGCGGCGCACTGGTCTCGCTGCTCTACTTCGCCGGGTTCACCGCGGTCTTCTTCGTCTTCACCCTCTACCTGCAGTCCGGCCGCCACTACACCGCGCTCCAGGCCGGCCTGGCCATCACCCCCTTCGCGCTGGCCTCCGCGGTCGCCTCGACCGCCGGCGGACGCCTGGTCACCCGGTACGGCCGCCGGCTGATCGTCCTCGGCCTCGGCACCGTCGCCGTCGGCCTGGCCCTGGCCGCCCTCGCCGTCCACCTCTTCGACGGCCCCGAGGTCGGCTGGGCCACCGCCCTCCCGTTGCTGCTGGCCGGCCTCGGCAGCGGCCTGGTCGTCTCCCCGAACCAGGCCCTCACCCTCAACGAGGTCCCCGTCGCCCGGGCCGGCTCCGCCGGAGGCGTCCTGCAGACCGCCCAGCGGATCGGCTCCGCCGCCGGCATCGCCACCGTCGGAGCCACCTTCTTCTCCCACCTGCACACCCCCGCCGACTACCCCGCCGCCTTCCAGCTCAGCCTCGCGGTCGTCCTCGCCTTCGTCCTGCTCGCCCTCCTGGCCGCGATCCGCCACTGAGCGGGGAGGGCCCCGACAGTGGCCCGGGGAACGGCGGGTCGATGCTGCCGGCGGCCGGAGCCCGTCGAAGGTCCGTGCTGCTGCGTGCCGTGAACAGAACCGAAAGCCAATGGCGCGCAACGGCGGTGAACCGTCAGCGGCCACGGCCCCGCCGTTCCCCGAGCCCCTGTCGGTGCTCCTCCTACAGCCCCGCGACCCCGCGCACCGCGACCCGCAGCGCCGCCACCGGGTCCCCGACCGGGCTGCTCGCGCGCCAGCCGACGAAGCCGTCCGGACGGACCAGCGCCGCGCCGCCCTCGCGCAGCCCGTAGACCGCGGGCCAGCCGCTCGGTCCGGTGGGGCGGGGCCCGGCCGCGGGCAGGTCGGGGACGGGCTCGGGGACGAGGTCGCCGCCCTCGCCGACCAGCAGGCACCTGATCGGCACCCCGGTCAGCCCGGACACCTCCCGGGCCGCCTCCGCCCACCGCGCGCCGCCCGCCGCGGGCGCCAGCAGCACCGGCTCGCGCTCGAACAGGTCGAGGGTGGAGATCCGGGTGCCCGCGCGGTCGCGCAGCCACAGGTGCGGGGCCCGGGTGCCGACCTCCCCGGTCGCGGCGAAGCGCTCCGGGACGACCCCGGCGGTGGCGTCCGCGCCGACCAGCGCGCCCTCGGGGTAGCGGTAGCCGAGCGCCACCGCCAGCACGTTGGTGCGCGGCCCGCCGACCGGCGCCGCGTCGAAGCCGGGGTGCTGGTGCTCCACCGAGCGGGCCGCGGCCCGGGCCGCGGTCTGCACGGCCACCGGCCGCCGCTCGGCCTCGTACGACTCCAGCAGGCGCGGGCCGCCCCAGCCGTCGAGGACGGCGGCGAGCTTCCAGGCCAGGTTGTGCGCGTCCTGGATGCCGGTGTTGGAGCCGAACGCCCCGGTGGGCGGCATCTCGTGGGCGGAGTCGCCGCACAGCAGGACCCGCCCGGCCGCGTACCGGTCGGCGACGCGCTCGGCGGCGTGCCAGGGGGCGCGGCCGGTGATCTCCACGTCCAGGTCGGGCACGCCGGCCGCGGCCCGGATGTGCGCCGTGCAGCGGGTGTCGGTGAAGTCCTCGACCCGTTCGCCGCGCTCGGGGTGCCAGGGCAGGTGGAAGACCCACAGCTCGTGGTTGTCGACGGGCAGCAGCGCGCCCGCGCCGGCCGGGTCGGTCAGGTAGCAGGCGATGAAGCGCCGGTCGCCGACCACCTCGGCCAGCCGCTTGGCGCGGAAGGTGACCGAGACGTTGTGGAACAGGTCGCCGCGCCCGGACTGCCCGATGCCCAGGCGCTCCCGGACGGGGCTGCGCGGCCCGTCCGCGGCGACCAGGTAGTCGGCCCGGACGGTGCGCTCCTCGCCGGTGGCCCGGTCGCGCAGCAGTGCGCTCACCCCGTCGGCGTCCTGCTCGAAGGAGACCAGTTCGGTGTTGAAGCGCAGGTCGCCGCGGGCGGCGGCGTGCCGCAGCAGCACCGGTTCGAGGTCGTTCTGGCTGCACAGGCACCACCCGGACGGGCTGAACCTGGCCAGCCCGCCGCCCGGGTCGATCTCCCGGAACAGCCACTCCTGCTCGCCGCCGGAGAGCGTCTCGGCCTGCAGGATGCCGTGGTTGTCGGCCAGCACCGAGGCGGCGGCCCGGACGTCCTCCTCCACCCCGGCGACCCGGAACAGCTCCATGGTGCGGAGGTTGTTGCCGCGGCCGCGCGGGTGCCGGGAGGTCTCGGCGTGCCGCTCCACCAGCAGGTGCGGGACGCCGAGCCGACCGAGGAAGAGCGAGGCCGACAGCCCCACCAGCGATCCGCCCGCGATCAGGACCGGCACCCGGTCCGCCATCTGTGTGTTCATCGACTCTGCTCCATCCGTGCGGGGCGCGGGGCGCGCCAGACCGGACATCCATCCCCCGTCGCTGACGGCCACTCAGGGTGCTTCGCCCGGATGGCCCCGAAGTCTCGCGCCGCACCCGTTCCCGCCCTGACGATCGAGGGCGAACCGTTGCCCCGCCCGGCCGCCCCGAGCCCGAGCCCGGAGCCGGACGGGGACCCTTCGGGAACGAACCGCGAACCGACGACAGGATTCCGCCGCCATGACCCTGCTCTCCGCCCCCGAGGAGACCACCACCGCGACCCGGCCGACCCCCGGCCGGCTCCGCGTCATCCTGATGCTGGAGGTCTACGACGGCGCCCAGGACCGCTTCCTGGACGCCTACGAGCTGCTGCGCTACCAGGTCTCGGCCGTCCCCGGCCACGTCAGCGACCAGCTCTGCCAGTCCATCGACGACCCGTCCCGCTGGCTGATCACCAGCGAGTGGGAGAGCGCCGAACCGTTCCTGGCCTGGGTCGACAGCCCCGCCCACCGCGAGATGGTCAAGCCGATGCACGGCTGCGTCCGCGACAACCGCTCGCTGCGCTACACCGTGCTGCGCGAGACCCGCGGCACCACCGCCACCGACACCACCACCCCGCCGCTGCGCCCCGGCGAGCACCACCCCGGCGTGCCCGGGGCCGTCCGCCCCGGCCCGGACGGCGTGGTCCGGCACGCGCTCAGCTTCACCGTCAAGCCCGGCGCCGAGGCCAGGGCCGCCGAACTGCTGGCCGGCTACCGCTCCCCGGACGCCCGGGTCGACGACACCACCCGCCTGCTGCGCACCTCGCTGTTCATGCGCGGCAACCGGGTGGTGCGCTGCGTCGAGGTGGCCGGCGACCTGACCGCCGCGCTGCGGCACGTCGCCCGGCAGCCCGGGGTGCGGGCCGTCGAGGAGGCGCTCAACCCGTACCTGGAGGAGGACCGCGACCTGGACGACCCGCTGTCCGCCCGCGACTTCTTCCAGCGCGCCGCCCTGCCCGCCGTCCACCACCACGCCGGGCTGAAGACCGGCCCGGTGCAGCGGCACGCCTACCTGTACCCGGTGCGCCCCGGCGCCGGCGCCGCGCTCGCCGAGCTGCTCTCCGAGGAGGACGAGCACGCCGTCGCCGACCCCGGCGGCCCGCTGGTGCGCGCCACCGTCTACCGGCACGACGACCTGGTGGTGCGGCTGGTCGACCTGCTCGGCGACCCCGCCGACGACCCGGCCGCCGCCCTCGGCCTGGCCGGCCCGCGCGCCGCCGCCGTCCTCGGCAAGCTCGCCGAACCCGCCGAGCGCACCCGCGACGGCCTGCGCCGCCTGCTCGCCGAGTGCGCCACCACCCCCGTCACCGACCGCACCTCGGCCGAGGACTGACCACCCCCCCGACCCAGCACGCCCCGCCACGAGAGGAAGACCACCGTGACCACCGAGATGCCACGCATCATCCACGTCGACGACGCGCCCCCCAACCGCAAGCGCGGCGGGGACCTGCGGGCCATGCTGACCCCGCCGGCGGTCGGCGCGACCAGCGGATTCATGGGAGTGGCGATCGTCGAACCGGGGGAGCGGATCGGCGAGCACTACCACCCGTACTCCGAGGAGTTCGTGTTCGTGATCTCCGGCGAGCTGGAGGTCGACCTGGACGGCGTGCCGCAGCGGCTGCAGCCCGACCAGGGGCTGATGATCCCGATCGGGATGCGGCACCGCTTCCGCAACGTCGGCAGCACCGAGGCCCGGATGGTCTTCCACCTCGGCCCGCTGGCGCCGCGCCCCGAGCTCGGGCACGTCGACACCGAGGAGAGCGCCACCGAGGCGGGCCCGCCGGAACCGGCCGGGGCGGCCTCGTGACGCGCCGGGTCGCGGTGACCGGGATCGGGGTGGTCGCCCCCGGCGGCACCGGCGTCCCCCGGTTCTGGTCACTGCTCACCGAGGGCCGCACCGCCACCCGCGGCATCACCCTGTTCGACCCGGAGGGCTTCCGCTCCCGGATCGCCGCCGAGTGCGACTTCGACCCCGCCGCCCACGGCCTCACCGCCGAACAGGTCGCCCGCAACGACCGGTACGTGCAGTTCGCGCTGGTCGCGGCCGCCGAGGCGGTCGCCGACGCCGGGCTCGACCCGGCGAGCGAGGACCCCTGGCGGATCGGCGTCTCGCTCGGCACCGCCGTCGGCG
This sequence comes from Kitasatospora sp. NPDC004272, assembly GCF_053603035.1. Lineage (NCBI taxonomy): Bacteria > Bacillati > Actinomycetota > Actinomycetes > Kitasatosporales > Streptomycetaceae > Kitasatospora > Kitasatospora sp. NPDC004272. The sequence continues at coordinate 13,704 of NZ_JBSGET010000018.1, forward strand.
GCACCACCCGGCTGGAACGCGACTACGTGCTGGTCAGCGGCCGCGGCGAACACTGGGACGTCGACCACCGACCCGCACAGCCGCACCTGGAGCGGGCGTTCTCCCCCTCCACCCTGGCCTCCGCCGTCGCCGAACAGGTCGGCGCGCACGGCCCGGTGCAGACCGTCTCCACCGGCTGCACCTCCGGCCTGGACGCCGTCGGCTACGCCGCCCTCGCCATCGAGGAGGGCCGCGCCGACGTGATCCTCGCCGGGGCCTGCGACTCGCCGATCTCCCCGATCACCGTCGCCTGCTTCGACGCCATCAAGGCCACCTCGGCCCGCAACGACGACGCCGAACACGCCTCCCGCCCCTTCGACGCCGGCCGCGACGGTTTCGTGCTCGGCGAGGGCGGCGCCGTCCTGGTGCTGGAGGAGTGGGAGCACGCCCAGCGGCGCGGTGCCCGGATCTACGCCGAACTCGGCGGCTTCGCCACCTTCGGCAACGCCTACCACATGACCGGCCTCACCCAGGAGGGCCTGGAGATGTCCCGGGCCATCGACCGGGCCCTGGCCCACGCCGGACTCCCCGGCGACGCCGTCGACTACGTCAACGCGCACGGCTCCGGCACCAAGCAGAACGACCGGCACGAGACCGCTGCCGTCAAGCGCTCGCTCGGCGAGCACGCCCGGCGTACCCCGATGAGCTCCATCAAGTCGATGGTCGGGCACTCGCTCGGCGCGATCGGCGCCATCGAACTCGTCGCCTGCACCCTCGCCCTGCACCACGGTGTCGTCCCGCCCACCGCGAACTACACCGAGCGCGACCCGGAGTGCGACCTCGACTACGTCCCCCGCACCGCCCGCGAACTGCCGCTGCGCCACGTGCTGTCGGTCGGCAGCGGCTTCGGCGGCTTCCAGTCCGCGGTGGTGCTGAGCAGGGTGGAGGCGGCCGCATGAGCGCACGCTGCGCGGTGATCACCGGGGTCGGCGTGGTCGCGCCCAACGGCATCGGCGCCGACGACTACTGGAAGGCCCTGCGCGAGGGCCGCTCGGCGCTCGGCCCGATCGACCGGGAGGGCTGCGAGCACCTGCCGCTCAAGGTCGCCGGACTGGTCCGCGGCTTCGACGCCGAGCAGTACGTCGAGCCGCGCTACCTGGTCCAGACCGACCGGTTCACCCACTTCGCGATGGCCGCCGCCGAACTCGCCACGGCCGACGCCGACCTGGCCGACCACCCCGACGACCCGTACGCCGTCGCCGTGGTCACCGCGGCCGGCTCCGGCGGCGGCGAGTTCGGCCAGCGCGAACTCCAGCACCTGTGGGCGGAGGGGCCGCACCACGTCGGCCCCTACCAGTCGATCGCCTGGTTCTACGCCGCCTCCACCGGCCAGATCTCCATCCGCGGCGGCTTCAAGGGCCCCTGCGGCGTGGTCGCCTCCGACGAGGCCGGCGGCCTCGACGCCCTGGCGCACGCCGCCCGGGCCGTCGCCCGCGGCACCGACGCCGTCCTGGCCGGCGCCGCCGAGGCCCCCGTCGCCCCGTACTCGATGGTCTGCCAGCTCGGCTACCCCGGGCTGTCCACCACCGAGGACCCCGAACGCGCCTACCGCCCGTTCGGCAGCGACGCGGCCGGGTTCGTCCCGGCCGAGGGCGGCGCCATGTTCGTCGTCGAGGACGAGCACACCGCCCGGCTGCGCGGCGCCCGCCCCCGGGCCCGGATCGCCGGGCACGGCGCGACCTTCACCGGCGCCGCCCGCTGGAGCGAGAGCCGCGCAGGACTCGCCCACGCGGTCCGCGGCGCCCTCGCCGAGGCGCGCTGCGCCCCCGACGAGGTCGACGTGGTCTTCGCCGACGCCCTCGGCGTCCCCGAGGCCGACCGCGCCGAAGCGCTCGCCCTCGCCGACGTGCTCGGCGAACACGTCGAACGCGTCCCCGTCACCGCCCCCAAGGCCGGCCTCGGCCGCGCCCACTGCGGGGCCCCCGCCCTGGACGTCGCCGCCGCCGTGCTCGCCCTCGAACACGGCCTGGTCCCGCCCACCCCGCACACCGCGGACTGCCCGCACGGCCTCGACCTGGTCACCGGCTACCCGCGCGCCGCCGAACTGCGCACCGCCCTGGTGCTCAGCCGCGGCCTGATGGGCTCCAACAGCGCCCTGCTGCTGCGCCGCCCCTGACCGCCACCGAACCCCGAAGGAGCACGACATGGCTTCCGAGATCACCTACGAGGAACTCGCCGTCCTGATCAAGACCCGGGCCGGCGTCGCCGTCACCGTCGACGAACTCGCCGACCCCGGCTGCATGTTCCTCGACCTGGGCGTCGACTCGCTCGGCGTGCTCGGCGTCCTCGCCGACGTGGAGAACCGCTACGGCGTCTCCATCGACTCCTCCGACCTGCTCGGCCGCCCCGTCGCCGAGTTCCTGCAGACCGTCAACTCCTCCGTGAAGGCTGGTGCCTGAGATGCCCGGACACACCGACAACACGATCGTCATCAACGCCCCCGTCGACCTGGTCTGGGACGTCACCAACGACCTGGAGAACTGGCCGCAGCTGTTCAGCGAGTACGCCTCCGTCGAGGTCCTCGACCGGCAGGGCCAGCTGGTCCGCTTCCGCCTCACCATGCACCCCGACGAGAACGGCCAGGTCTGGAGCTGGGTCTCCGAGCGCGAGGCCGACCGCGACAAGCTCACCGTCCGGGCCCGCCGGGTCGAACCCGGCCCGTTCGAGTTCATGGAGATCCGCTGGGAGTACGAGGAGCACCCGCAGGGCACCAGCATGCGCTGGATCCAGGACTTCGCGATGAAGCCCACCGCCCCGATCGACGACCAGGGCATGACCGACCGGATCAACCAGAACTCCAAGGTCCAGATGGAGCTGATCCGCGCCAAGGTCGAGCACCGCGCCGGAGCGGTCGGATGAACGACGTGCACCGCGCCCTGATCGTCGCCCGGATGAAGCCCGGCACCGCCGACCACATCGCCGGCGTCTTCGCCGACTCCGACCGCGGCGAGCTGCCTGGCCTGATCGGCGTCACCAGCCGCAGCCTGTTCCAGTTCGGCGACGTCTACCTGCACCTCATCGAGTCCGAGCGCCCCGCCGGACCCGAGGTCGCCAGGTACGCCGCGCACCCCGAGTTCCGCGACGTCAGCGAACGCCTCGCCGTCTACGTCGACGCCTACGACCCGGCGACCTGGCGCAGCCCCAAGGACGCCATGGCACACGAGTTCTACCGCTGGAACCGCTGAACCCGTACGCACCGCGTACGCAGCAGGGCAGGGAGAGCCGCCGTGGCCGAGCGGACCGAACCGGCGGACCGGACGCGCTGCACGGGCTGCGGCGCCCCGGCCCACGGCGAACGCTGAACGCGCACCCGGCGCGCGTGCCCCGACTGCGGGCACCACGGGCGGCTCACCGCCCCCGAGCGGCTCGACCAACTGCTCGACCCGGGCACCGCCGAGACCATCGGACCGGTGCCCGCCCTGCACGACCCGCTCGGCTTCGTCGACAGCCGCCCCCACGCCGAACGCCCGGGGCGGGCCCGCGCCGACACCGGCCTCCACGAGGCCGTGCTGTGCGCCGCCGCGACGGTCGAGGGCCAGCCCCGCGTCGCCGCCGTGACGGACTTCCGCTTCCTCGGCGGCAGCCTCGGCTGCGCCGTCGGCGCCCTGATCACCCACGCCGCCCGCACCGGCCCGGAACGCCGCGCCCCGCTCGTCCTGGTCACCGCCAGCGGCGGCGCCCGGATGCAGGAGGGCGTGCTGCCGCTGATGCAGATGGCCAAGACCGCCCGGGCGACGGCCGAACCCGACGGGGCTGGGATCCGCACCGTCTCGATCGTCATCGACCCCGCCTACGACTCGCCGCCCGCCAGGGCGATCGCCCGGGCGCCCGACCGCGAACAGGCGATCGCCCGGCTCGACCGCGCCCTCGGCGAGTTCCGGATCGACGGCCCCGGGGTCCGCACCACCAGCGGCTACCTGCGGCGCACCCTCGCCGACCCGCGCTTCCGGGCCGGCCGGCACACCACCGCGCTGGTCGCCGAGACGGCCGCGGTCGGCTGACCCCGCGCCCGCAGGGGCGGGCGCGCACGCGGAAGGGGAGGCCCGTCCCGGACGGGCCTCCCCTTCCGCGCACCCGCTACGGCACGGTGCAGGAGAAGGCGTGCAGGTACGGGTTGACCGGGTCGACCGCGTCCAGGACTAGCCCCGACTCGGCGATCAGCGCGGTCAGGCTGCCCAGGGTGTGCTTGGCGCCGCCGACGTTCAGCAGCAGCAGCAGGTCCATCGCGGTGGTGAACCGCATCGAGGGGGAGTCGTCCACCAGGTTCTCCACGATCACCACCCGGGCCCCCGGACGGGCCACCCCGCGCAGGTTGCGCAGCGTCCGGCGGGTCGAGTCGTCGTCCCACTCCAGGATGTTCTTCACCAGGTACAGGTCCGCCTGCACCGGCACGGCGGCCCGGCAGTCACCCGGCACCAGCCGGGCCCGGTCGGCCAGCGACCCGCCGGGCAGCAGCCGCCCGTCCGCGTGCTCCACCACCTTCGGCAGGTCCAGCAGGGTGCCGTGCAGGCCGGGGTGGCGCTCCATCAGCTCGGCCAGCACCTGGCCCTGGCCGCCGCCGACGTCGGCCACCGAGGCGACGCCCGACAGGTCCAGGAAGTCGGCCAGGTCCTGCGCGGACTGCCGGCTGGACTGGGTCATCGCCCGGTTGAACAGCGCCGCGGACTCCGGCGCGTCGTCGTGCAGGTACTGGAAGAACTCCTTGCCGAAGGCGTCGCCGAACACGCTGCGCCCGGTGCGCACCGCGTCGTCCAGCCGGGACCAGGACTGCCAGGTCCACGGCTCGGTGCACCACAACGCGATGTCGCGCAGGCTGCCCGGCTCATCGGCGCGCAGCAGGCGCGACAGCGGGGTGTGCCGGTAGCGGCCGTCGGCGTCCTCGGCGAACACCCCGTAGCAGGCCAGCGCGCGCAGCAGCCGCCGCAGCGGGCCGGGCTCGACGCCCAGCCGTTCGGCCAGCGCCCCGGCGTCGGCGGGCTCCTCCTGCAGGGCGTCCGGCAGCCGCAGGCTGGCGGCGGCGCGGACCGCGCCCGCGCAGGCGGCGCCGAACACCAGCTCGCGCAGCAGCATCCCGGGCGGGACAGCCGGGGCGGCCGGGTCGGCCGGCGGCGCGACGGCGGACGCGGACGCGCCGGGTGCGGTGGGTGCGGCGGTCGGGGCGGTCGGTGCGGAGGTCATGGGCACGTGCCTTTCGTCGGAAGGGTGGAACAGGGGAGGGCCCGTCAGCAGTGGCCGGCGGGTTCGGAGGCGCCGCAGGCGTTCTCGGTGAACGCGTTGCCGGTACCGCGCGGGTCCCGGTCGGCGAGGTCGGCGGGCAGGTTGTCGCGCAGCGCGTTGCCGGTGACGGAGGCCCGGGCGTTGGGCGCGCCGACCGCGCTCGGGTAGAGCACGACGCCGCCCGACATCGGGGACGTCCCGGTGTGGTCGGTGACCTGGTTGCCGGAGACCGTGACGTCCTCGGTGCCGGTCAGCAGGATCCCGGTGCCCTGGACGGAGTCGAGCCGCGGGATCGGCGGGCAGTAGCGGTTGTTCGCCCGCACCACGTTGTCCCGGACGGTCAGCGCCCCGGCCCGCGGCACCCCGTCGTCACCGACCACGAACACGCCGCCGCAGTTCCCGAACGCCAGGTTGGCCTCCACCGTCAGACCGCGGACCCGGCGCAGCTGCAGGCCGATCCGGTTGCCGGTCAGCCGGTTCTCGGACACCTCGGTGCCCAGGGTCTCCAGCGCGCCGCCCTTGCGGTCGTACCAGTTGGCGACGAAGATCCCGGCCTGGCCGTTGTCCCGGGCCTCGTTGTCGGTCAGCGCGGTGCGCGTCGACATCTCGACGCTGATGCCCTGGCGCCCGTTGTCGTGCACGGTCACCCGGCGCACCGTCAGCCGGTCGGTGACGGCCGCGCCGATGCCGTTGCGCGGGAAGCCCGCCACCGTCAGCGACTCCACCACCGCGCCGGACAGCGTCCGCACCGGCACGCCCCGCTCGTCCGCGCTGCCCGTCACGCAGACGCCGTCGCCGGCCTGCGCGCAGCTGCTCCGGTCGGCCGGGTCGGGCACCAGGACGGTGGCGGCGCCCCGGCCGCGCAGGGTCACGCCGTCGGTGGCGAGGGTCACGCTGCCCGGGTAGCGGCCCGCGGCCAGCTCCACCACGTCGCCCGGGGCGGCCGCGTCCAGCGCGGCCTGCACGGACGAGCCGGGTGCGACCCGGTACACGGTCGGACCGGTGGGTGCGGCCGCCGCCGGGGCGGCGGCCAGCGCGGCGGGCACCGAGGCGGCGCAGGACAGCAGGACGGCGGCCACCCGCACCAGCGGGCGGGTCGGAGCGAGGAGAGCAGTCATCGAAGAGGAGCCGGCTTCCGGACGTCGCGGTCACGGACGGCATGCGGCACGTCCGCCGCCTCGAAGCTATGGGCGCGCCCCCGCCCCGGCCAGCCGGGTTCGCGCGCACGGGTTGCCCGCACCCGCCGACCGGGTGGCGGCCGCCGACCGGGGCCGGCCCCACCCGTACACCCGATCGGGGGGCTCTGCGGCCGGGCACCGGGCCGCCACCGGCGGCCCGAACCACTATGGACCCATGGACACCCACACTGGACGAACCGCCGAGCGGGCCGGGTTCCGGACCGCCGACCTCCTCCCCGACGAGGCCGCCGACGCCTTCGCGGAGGCCCTCGCCGACGCCCTGGCCACCCCGTCCGGCCCCGGCCCCGACCCGGGCGCCGACGCCGACGCCGGCACCCGCACCGACGCCGGCACCCGCACCGACGCCGGCACCGGACCGGACGGGCCGGACGGCGCGGACGACCCCGGCTGGGACTACGAGGACGTCATCCTCCGGTCCGTCAACTGAACACCCGCGGCGCGGCGGAGGGCCGCGACAGCAAGGCGCCCGCGCGCTCGGTACTGGCTGAGCGTGCGGGCGCCTCGACGTGCGGGGCGGGTCAGTAGCGGTACGCCTTCACCACCACCGGGATCAGGTTCAGCTCCTTGCCCATCTTGCTGAACACCACCGGGTTGGCGGTCGCGCCCGCGGCCAACTGCTCCACACCGACCACCTGACTGTCCACGCTCTTGCCGGTGTTGTCGGTGAAGTCGACCTGGACCGCGTAGGAACGGGTCTCCTGGGTGCTGTTGGTGATCGTGACGATCGCCGCGGTCAGGTCGCCGGAGACCGAGTTCGGCACGCCGGTCAGCGTCACGTCCGCCGTCGCGTTGCCCGCGTCCGGGACGGCCGCCAGCACCTCCGCCGCCTTCGCCCGGGTCGCCTGCAACTGGGCGTTGGCCGAAGCCTCGAAGGAGGCGGCCCGCTCCGAGGCGGACGCCTCCGCCGCCGACACCGAGGCCAGCGCCGACTCGTGCGCGGACGCGAAGGCGGACGGCGGCTCCCCGAAGAAGCTCGCCGTCTCCGGCGGCCCGACCGTGAACGTCGACATCGCCGCCTGCACCGGGTCCTCGCCCGAGGTGCCGCCGCAGGCCGCGACCACCGTGATCCCGGCGACCGCCCCGGCCACCGCCAGCGACACCCGTAGGCCCCGCCGCACCGGACGCCGCGCCGGGCGCGGCGGCTCCACCGGCCCCTGCCGGACCACCCCACGGCCCGAACCGTTCCGCTCCGCGTCTCGCATCGCGATGCACCCTTTCGCTCAGAACCGCGCCGGGCCCGTGCGCGCCGCGGTCGTTCCGGCAGGCCCACGGCCCGCGTCCGGACATGCGTCCGCCCTACGCCCCCATCGTCGGAGTCCGGCGCCACCCGGGGCCAGCGGCACTGCGCCATTGGGGGGAGCCCGACGCCGCGTCAGATCGGCGGTGCGAGCGGCGAGATACGTATGCACCGGTGCGCGGCAACGGTCACGGGGACGACGACGGGGACGGCCACGGGGATGGTCATGGGAGCGGTCACGGGGAGGGGAGGGCGGTGGCGGTGCGGGAACAGCGGATCGTACGGCGGTGGCCGGGCTGGGGCGCGTCGGTCGGGGCGGTGCTGTTCTACTGCCTGTCCTTCACCCCCTCGCTGCTGCCCCGGCCCTGGTACCTGCAGGCCGCCGCCGGGGCGGTCACCGCCGCGGTCGGCTACGGCCTCGGCGCGTTCTCCGGGTTCCTCGGCGGGGTGTGCGGCCTGCTGCCCGCGCAACGGGTGCGGCGGGCCGGGTGGTGGGCGCTGGCCGCGATCGGCGGCGGGGCGGTGGTGACGACCACCGCGTGGAGCGTGCGCTGGCAGGGCGACCTGCGGCGGGCCGTCGGCATGGACCCGCGGATCTCCTGGTGGCAGTGGGCCCTGGTGCTGCCGGTCGCGCTGCTGCTCGGCGCGCTGCTGGTGCTGTGCGCCCGGGCGGTCCGGCTCGGTACCCGCTGGCTGCGCCGGATCCTCGGCCGGGCCGTCCCCCACTGGGCGGCCGCCGCCGGGGCCGCCGCGCTCGCCGTCGTGCTGGTGGTCGGCTTCGTCGAGGGCTTCCTGCTGCGCGGCCTGCTCGACCTGGCCGAGCGCGGCGCCGCCCTGGCCGACCGCTCCACCACGCCCGGCACCGTCCGGCCCACCTCGCCGACGCTCTCCGGCAGCCCCGCCTCGTACGAGAGCTGGGCCGGCCTCGGCGCGAAGGGCCGCGACTTCGTCGCCGGCGCCCCCACCGCCGCGCAGATCTCCGGCTTCACCGGCCGCCCCGCCAAGGACCCGGTGCGGGCCTACGTCGGACTGCGCTCGGTCGACGGCACCACCTTCGCCGAGGGCGCCCGCACCGACGCCGGCCTGCGCGAACGCGCCCGGCGTGCGGTCGCCGAACTCGAACGGGCCGGCGGCTTCGAACGGAAGGTCCTGGTGGTGCTCGGCACCACCGGTAGCGGCTGGGTCAACGAGAAGATCGCCACGCCGGTGGAGTACCTGTACGGCGGGGACAGCGCCGAGGTCGCCTTCCAGTACTCGTACCTGCCGAGCTGGATCTCCTTCCTCACCGAGGGCGAGGCCACGGACGCCGGCCGGGCCCTGTACGACGCGGTGCACGCGCGCTGGTCGCAGCTGCCCGCAGACTCCCGGCCCCGGCTGATGGTGGCCGGCGAGAGCCTCGGCTCGTACGCCACCGAACTGGCCTTCCCCGGCGGCGTCGAGCAGCTGACCGGACAGACCGGGGGAGCGCTGCTGGTCGGGCCCACCCCCGACAACCCGCTGCGGGAGACGATCACCGACCGGCGGCAGCCCGGCAGCCCCGTCTGGCGCCCGGTCCACCAGGACGGACGGAACGTGCGCTTCGCCCAGCGGCCCTCCGACTTCGCGGTGCCGGACGCGCCCTGGGACCAGCCCCGGGTGGTCTACCTGCAGAACGGCAGCGACCCGGTGGTGTGGTGGGAGCCCGCGCTGGTCTGGCGCCGGCCCGAGTGGCTGGAGGGGCAGCGCGCCCACGACGTCTCCCCGACCATGCGGTGGTACCCGCTGGTGACGTTCTGGCAGGTCACCTGCGACCTGGCCGCCTCCGAGGCGGTGCCCGAGGGGCACGGGCACCGCTACGGGCTGATGCCCGCCGAGGCGTGGGCGCGGATCGCCCCGCCTGAGGGGTGGACCCGGCAGGACACCGACCGGCTGGTGGCATACCTGGCGGACCGCCCCTGACCGGGCGTCAGCGGTGCGCGTGCTCCCCGGCCCGTTCCCCGCCGGGGAGCCCGGGGGGTGTCGCGGCGGGGGTCCCGGTGGGTGTCGCCGTGGGGGTTCCGGCGGTCCCCGTGGCAGGGCCGGTCGTCCGCCGGTCGCGCAGCAGGTGGTGGGCGAGGGCGGCGGCGGCCAGCAGCAGGGCCGCCGAGAGCCAGGCCGCGACCGTGACGCCGTGCACGAACGCGCTGTTCGCGCCGGCGAGCAACTGCCCGGCCGGGCCCGCCGGAAGGGCGGCCGCGGCCTCCTGGGCGCCGCCCAAGGACTGGGCCGCCTGCTCGGCCAGCGCCGGGCCGACACCCGCCGGGACGGACAGCGACCCCGCGTACAGGGCCGTCACGACCGAGCCGACCAGGGCGATGCCGAGCGCCGCGCCCAACTCGTACGCCGTCTCCGACACGGCCGAGGCGGCACCCGCCTTGGCGGCCGGCGCGGCGCCCAGCACCAGGTCGGAGGAGAGCGTGTACACCACGCCCTCGGCGGTGCCCAGCGCCAGGAAGGACGAGCCGAGCAGCAGGTAGGCGCTGTCCACCCGGACGAAGCCCAGCACGCCGATGCCCAGGCCCATCACGAACAGGCTTACCGTCAGCACCCGGCGGGCGCCCGCCCGCCGCACCAGGCGGGCCGTCAGCAGACCGCCCGCCACCGAGCCGACGAAGGCCGGCAGCTCGGCGAAGCCCGCGTGCAGCGGCGAGTAGCCGCGGACCAGCTGGAGGTACTGCGACATGAAGAAGATCACACCGGACAGGCCGATCAGGCAGATCAGCGAGGACAGCACCGCCGCCGTGAACCGCGGATCGCGGAACAGCCGGACGTCGAGCAGCGGCGTCTCCAGACGGAGCTGGCGCCGGACGAACAGCGCGAGCGCGGCCGCGCCCAGGGCGAACACCAGCGGGGCCGTCCACCGCTCCAGGCCGTGCACGGCGAACTCCTTGACGCCGTACACCGCGCCGATCACACCGGCCATCGACAGCAGCACGCTCAGCACGTCCCACCGGCCCGGGCGCGGATCGCGGGACTCCGGGAGCAGCCAGACGCCGGACACCAGCAGCAGCACCATCACCGGTAGGTTCAGCAGGAACACCGAACCCCACCAGAAGTGCTCCAGCAGCACGCCGCCCACCAGCGGGCCCAGCGCGGCACCGGCCGCGGCACCCGCGCCCCAGACGCCGATCGCGGTGGCCCGCTCCTTCGCGTCCGGGAACAGCGTGCGGATCAGCGACAGCGTGGACGGCATGATCGTCGCGCCCGCCACGCCGAGCAGCGCCCGGGCCACGATCAGCCACCCCGGGCCCGGGGCGTACGCCGCCAGCAGCGAGGCCGCGCCGAACGCGGCCGAACCCGCCAGCAGCACCCGCTTGCGCCCCAGCCGGTCGCTGAGCGCGCCCATCGACACCAGCAGGCCGGCCAGCACGAAGGAGTAGACGTCGCCGATCCACAGCAGTTGGGTGCCGGACGGGCGGAGGGTCTCGGTGATCGAGGGGATGGCGAGGGAGAGCACCGTCGCGTCGACCGCCACCAGCGTGACGGCGAGCACGAGGACGCCGAGACCGGCCCAGCGGTGGCCGGACCGGACGACGGGGGTGGAACTCATGGGGTATCAGATCTCCGTAGAGCACCGCCGAGGAACAGCTCGGCGAGCGAGAACGCGCTTTCGCGGGGGGCGAGCCGGCCTTCCTGCACGGCCCAGCCGATGCCGGCCACCAGGTCGAAGAACGCCTCGCTCAGCCAGGCGGCCGAGAGCTCGACGCGGAACACCCCCTCCTGCTGGCCGCGCAGGAACAGCGCGCGGACCCGGGCGTCCTGGAGCTCCCAGAGGTCGTTGATCTCCTCGTGGTCGTACAGCTGGTTCTCCCCGGCCAGGAAGGCGCACAGCGCGGCATCCGGCACCACCGCGTCCACCAGGCGGCGCAGCGCGGCCTCGGCGTTGCCCTCCTCGACGCGCGCGGTGTCGAGCGCGGCGGAGAAGCGGCGCAGGCCGAGGGCGCCCACCTCCAGGATCAGCGCCTCCCGGCCCGGGAAGATCCGGTGCAGCGTGGCGCGGCTGATGCCGGCGGCGCGGGCGATCTCGTCGAGATGGGCCGTCGGGCGCCGGGACAGGATGCCCACGGCTGCCTCCAGGACGGAGTCGCGGTCGGTTGCCATGAGATGAGGATAGCGCAAATGAGACATCAATGTCTCAGAATTTCTCTGGTCGTCCCAGATGCATCGTTGGTGTTTCGGGTCTTTCAGGTGTTTCGGGGAGTCGCCGGGAACGCCGAAGGACCCCGCGCGGGGCGCGGGGTCCTTCGGTAGGCGGTGTGCGGCGGGCCGTCAGCTCTGGTTGTAGAAGCCCGATTCGTCCAGCGGGCGGTCGATGACCATCACCTCGACGTCGGCCGGGGTGAGCAGGAACACCCGGCGGGCGATCCGCTCGATGCCGCCGCGGGTGCCGAAGATCAGGCCGGAGGCGAAGTCGACCATCCGCTTGGCCTCGGCGTCGTCCATCTCCGTGAGGTCCATGACCACCGGGGTGGCGGCGCGGATGTGCTCGCCGACCGTGCGGGCGGCCTCGAAGCCCGTCGGGCGGAGCGAGACGATCCGGGAGGGGGCGGCCTGGACGCTCGGCAGCGTCTCCTCGCCCTCCCAGGGTTCTTCGTACATCGCGGCCGGGTAGCTGCCGGAAGGCATCAGCCACCCGTTGTGGTGCTCGTCGCGAAGTGCTCCCATTAGCCGCGCCTCCCTGTCTCGTTCCGTACTCGTCCCCCGGGGGACGACGGGTCGTTTTGACACGTCATCCACTTGTTGGAACTGTCCGAGTATCGCACTGATCACCGCAGATGTGCCCGCTTGCACCCACCGGACGGGTTGTGGCGCGAGGGAAGATCCGTGCTTGCCCGGATATCCGCAAGGACGCCACCGACCGGTGAACGGTTGCGCGCGACGACCCTACCGGTGCCACCCGGACGCTAGTTGACTCACTGTCAACAATCATGTAACGGCTTCACCCGTGCGGTGGCGGGTCGCGAGTGAGGGGCGCGCGACCCGGGGGTGGCGCGGGGGCGTTGCGGACCGCGTGCCGGGCTGCGGGCTGCGGGGCGCTGGCTGCGGGGCGCGGGCGCTGGAGTGGCGCGGGGTGCTGGCTGCGGGGCGCGGGCGCTGGAGTGGCGCGGGGTGCGGCTGCCGCGGTCACTCGCCGGTGGAGCCGTCGATCCGCTCCCGGAGCAGGTCGGCGTGACCGTTGTGACGGGCGTACTCCTCGATCATGTGCACCAGGATCCAACGCAGCGTCACCTCGTTGCCGCGCCACCGGCCCCTGCCGACCGCGTCCAGCGGCACGCCCTCGACGGCGGACCTGGCGAACGCCACCTCCGCCTGCCAGGCGGCGGTGTCGACGACCGGGTCGGCCCCGTCCACCAGGTCGAAGTCGCCGTCCGGGAACTCCGCCGACCAGTGGCCGCCGGACGGGTCGAGGTCCTGGCCGTCCAGCACCTGGCGGAACCAGTGGCGCTCCACCTCCGTCAGGTGCCGCACCAGCCCGAGCAGGGACATCGAGGACGGCGGACAGGCGCGTTCGCGCAACTGCTCGGGCGCCAGGCCCTCGCACTTGAGGGCGAGCGTGGCGCGGTGGAAGTCCAGCCAGGCGCCGAGCATCACCGCCTCGTCGGCGGCGAAGGGCGGGCTGGTGCGGAGGGTGGCCGGGCTGCTGTCCGTCATGTGGACATGGTGGGACAGAGCGGCCCGGACGGGCGAACCGTTTTCCGCTTCGGCGAGTGGCGGGTGGCTGGGAGGTGGGGGCTGGCGGGTGGGGGCGGGGCGGGCGCAGTGGGTCGGTTTCGGCGGGCAGCGTGGTAGGAAGAACCGATCATCGGGCGGTACGGCGGGGGAACGGACGGGTGCGGACGTGCGCAAGGGGATGACGGGGGCTCAGTTGGCGCTGCGCTTCCTGCTGGAACTGGCCTCGCTGGTGGCCCTGGCGGTCGGCGGTTACGGGGCCCGGCCGGACGGCCCGGTCGTCCTCCGGGTGCTGATCGCGCTCGCGCTGCCGGTGCTCGCGGTCGTGCTCTGGGGACGCTACGCGGCGCCCCGGCGGCCGGTGCGGGGCCCGGCGGTGCTCTGGTACGGCGTGCAACTGCTGGTCTGGGGCGGTTCGGTCGCGCTGCTGGCGGTCGGCGGACACCCCTGCTGGGCGTTCGGGCTCGGCGCCGCGATGGCCGTCAACACGGTGGCGCTGCGTTCACTCGGAGAGTGGTCGCCCGAGGTGGAGCGCTAGCCGGCCGCCCCCGTCGGCCCGGAGCCGCCCGCGCGCCTGCGCCGCTCGGTCCGTGCGACCGTCCTCGACGAGGCGGGCCGCGTCCTGCTGCGCCGCCGTGCCGTTCCCGGCGAGACCCCGGGGGCCGCGCTGCGCCGGGAACTGCGCGCGGAGGCGGACCTGGCGGTCGACGCCGATCCGCCGCACGTGTGGCCCCAGGAAGCGGCCGCCCCCCGGGGCCGTGCTGCTGGGTTGCTGAGCGACTTCGGTGGCGGAGTCTCGGTGGCGGAGCGTCTCGGTGGCGGGTGGCGGGTGGCGGGTGGCGGGTGGCGGGTGGCGGGTGGCGGGTGGCGGGTGGCGCGGTGGTTGGCGTTGCGGCGGTGGGTGTCAGCCGGAGCGGCGCGGGCGGGCGCGCCACAGCGAGAGGGCGCTGAACACGCACATCGCGGCGATCACCGCGGCGGAGACCAGGAAGGCCGGCGAGGTGGGCGAACCCGCGCTCGCCCCCGCCACCACGTACGCGGCGGTGGTCGGCACCACGCCGAGGACGGTGCCCGCGAGGTACGGCCAGAACCGGACGCCCGAGAACGCGCACGCGAAGTTGCCGGCCTGGAAGGGTGCGCCCGGGAACAGCCGGACCAGCAGCACGCTGCGGAAACCCTGTTCGGACAGGCGCCGGTCGATCTCCGTCAGCACCTTCCCGCGCACCAGCGGCCGCAGCGCCTCGCGGCCCAGCCCGCGGCCGAGGGCGAACGCCACCGCCGCGCCGACCGCCGATCCCGCGACCGCCAGCGGCACGCCCCACAGCGAACCGAACAGCACTCCCATGCCCGCGTTCAGCGCCGGACGCGGCAGGAAGGCCACCGTGCCGAAGGCGTACACCGAGAGCGCGATCGGCATCCGCCACGGTCCGGCGGCGGCGGACAGGACGGCGGACGGGTCCCACAGCAGCAGCGAGGCCGCGGCCGCGGCGAGCACCGCGAGCAGCGCGCCGAGCCGCAGCAGCGCCCCGCGGTGCGGGCGGCGCGCGGAAGGGCGCGGCCGCGTTCCGGCGGTCCCGGTGGATTCGGTGCTCCCGGTGGACACGGGAGGCTTGGGTGTCGTGGGCATCGCGGGCGTCTCGGTGGTCCCGGGCGTCCCGGGGGAGACGGCTGGGGTGGGTGCGGCTATCGGCTGCGGGACGGGCACCCGGGGAGCTTAACCGGCACCGGGCGGGCGCGGGGGCGGCGGCTCAGGGTGCGGGCCGGCGCAGCCGTTTGAGCAGGTCGATGTCGGCGGTGTGGCGGGCGCCCTCCACCCTGGCCGGGTCGTGGCGGCCGTCCGGGGTCTCGATGATCAGGGGGACGCCCGCGGTGGCGGGGTGCGCGAGCAGCGCCTCGAACGCGGCCGCGCCGATGTGGCCGGCGCCGATGTTCTCGTGCCGGTCCTTGCAGGCCCCCGCGACGTCCTGCGAGTCGTTGGCGTGGATCAGCCGCAGCCGGTCCGGGCCGACCGCTCGGTGCAGGGCGTCGAAGAGCTCTTCCACCCCGTCCGGGGCGGCCAGGTCGTGTCCGGCCGCGAAGGCGTGGCAGGTGTCCAGACAGACCCCGACCAGTGGGTGGTGGTCGAGTGCCTCCAGGTAGGCGGCCAGGTCCTCCATCCGCGAACAGAGCGAACTGCCCTGGCCCGCGGTCGGCTCCAGCAGCAGCCAGGGGGCGTCGGCGCCGTAGCGGTCGAGACCGTCCAGGATCGGCAGCACCTGGGCGCGGACCTGGGCGAGCGCCTCCGCGCGGGTGCCGCAGAGCGCGGAACCGGTGTGCACGACCGTACCGAGCGCGCCGATCGCGGCCGAGCGGTGCAGCGAGTGCGTCAGCGATTCGGCGGACTTCTCCCTGGTCGCGGGCGAGTCCGAGCCGAAATTGATCAGGTAGGGCGCGTGCACGTACGCCGGGACGCCCCGTTCGGCACAGGCCGTCCGGAAGGCCAGGTCGTGCGCCGGGTTCCCGGCCGGGGTGGCCCACCCGCGCGGGTTGGCCACGAACACCTGCACCGCCTCCGCCCCCACCTTCTCGGCGTAGGCCAGCCCCGTGCCCGCCAACCCCTTCCCGGCGACGGGGACGTGGGCACCGATCGGGTTGCGCGGGGCGGAATCCATGAGCAGGAGGATCCCACGGCAGGATGGAAGCGCAGATCACCGGGGTCGGGGCCAGGGCCCGACGCACGCGGGTGCGGGTGCGGGTGCGGGTGCGGGTGCGGGTGCGGGTGTGGGCGGGCGTGCGCACCGCTGGCCCCGCGGTGCCCGGCGGAGGTGCCGGAACGGAAGCACGGGGGAACCCGTGGGACAGGCGGAGGAAGCGGAGCCGGATGAGCGAGTCACTGGCGCAGGCCCAGCGCGAGCACTGGGAGCGGACGTACCGGGCCAACCCCGGCATGTACGGCGAGCGGCCGTCGGAGTCGGCCGAACACGCGGCGGCGGTGTTCCGCCCCGGCGGCACGGTACTGGAACTCGGCGCCGGACACGGACGCGACGCACTCTTCTTCGCCCGCAGCGGTTTCACGGTTGTCGCGGCCGACTTCAGCCCCGTCGGACTGGCTCAGCTCGCCGAACGCGCCGCTGCCGAAGGGCTGGAGGTGCGCACCGTCGTCCAGGACGTCCGTCGGCCGCTCGGCCTGCCGGACGGGTCGGTCGACGCGGTGTACGCGCACATGCTGTTCTGCATGGCCCTGTCCACCGGCGAACTGGAGGCCCTGGTGGGCGAGGCGCGCAGGGTCCTGCGCCCCGGCGGCACCCTGGTGTATACCGCGCGGCACACCGGCGACGCGCACTACGGGGCCGGGACGGGGCACGGCGACGACATCTGGGAGCACGGGGGCTTCGCGGTGCACTTCTTCCCGCCCGAGCTGGTCGACCGCCTCGCGACCGGGTGGACGCCGCCGCAGGTCGAACCGTTCGAGGAGGGCGAGCTGCCGCGCCGGCTCTGGCGGGTGGCCCAGCAGCGGCCGGACTGACGGCGGCGCGGTCCACCGCCGGGTTCTGACGGCGAGCCGCTCGCTGCGACCAGGTCGCCGCTGTGGCTTGGCCGCTACGGTCCGGCTGCTGCGGCACGACGAGGGGAGCCGGGGAGGGCACTGGTGGCCGGGTCGGACGGCAGGCGGGTTGTGGGCGGGCTGTGGGCGGGAAGGGGCTCGGGGGAAATGCCGAGGGGCGCGGAGGTGGATCCCCCGCGCCCCTCGACGGACGTCCGCCCGCCCATTGTCCGGCCGTCCGTCAGTGGGTCGGCTCCAAGGAGCCGGAGGCTGCGACGGGGGAGACGGCCGACTTGCGGTGCCGCATCGCCGTCGCGAAGGGGATCAGTGCGGCCGCCAGCAGGGTGACCGCGATGAAGGAGACGGTCAGCGAACTGGCCTGCGCGATGCCGCCGACCACGGCCGGGGCGACCAGGCCCGAGGTGTAGGTGATGGTGGCGACACCGGCGATGGACTGGCTCGGGTTGCTGCCCGTCCGGCCGGCGGCGGCGAATGCGAGCGGAACCACCACGGCGATGCCGATGCCGATCAGCGCGAAGCCCGGGATAGCCACGTACGGGCTGCTCGCGAACACCACCAGCAGACCGCCGGCGGTGGCGACCGCGCCGCTCAGCCGGACGGCACGCACCGGACCGAGCCTGCGGACGACGGCGTCGCCGGCCAGGCGGGCCGCCGCCATGGTGGCCGCGAAGGCCGTGAAGCAGGCGGCGGCGATGGAGGAGGAGGCGCCGGTGATGTCCTTGAGGTAGACCCCGCTCCAGTCCATCGACGCGCCCTCGGCGAACACCGCGCAGAACCCGACCAGGCCGATGACCAGCGCTTCCTTCGGCGGCAGGGCGAAACGCGGCGGAGCCTCCTCGTCCGCGGCTGGCCGGACGTCCAGCACCCCGCGGGTGACCAGCTGGGCGAGCACCACCAGGATCGCGGCGGTCACCGCGTACTGGACGCGGGCGTCGACGTGCTGGTGGGCCGCCAGGACACCGAAGGCCGAGGCGACCAGGCCGCCGACGCTCCACATGCCGTGCAGACCGGACATGATCGACCGGCCGAGCCGCTTCTCGACCTCCACGCCCTGCGCGTTCATCGCGACGTCGGACATGCCGGCCGAGGCGCCGTAGAGGAACAGGGACAGGCAGAACACCACCAAGTGGGGGGAGAGCGCGGGCAGCGCCAAGGACAGGCACCACAGCGTCAGCAGACCCTGCAGCGCCGTCCGGGCACCCAGGCGGTGCACGATCCGACCGGCCAGCGGCATCGCCACCGACGCGCCGATCGCCGGGAACACCAGAGCCAGGCCGAGCTGACCGGGGCTCAGACCGAGGTGGTCCTTGATCCACGGGATGCGGGTGACGAAGGTGCCGGTGACGGCACCGTGAACGGCGAAGACCAGCGCCACGCTCACCCTTGCGCGCTGGACGTCCTTGAGAGTCTCGCCCATGCCGGGCTCCCCCTTGGGTCGGTCGGATGGCAATAAACTATCAGGGACCCTGCCTGATAGAAACCTCTGGAAGGATGCAGGCTCATGACGACCGCTCGCACTGCCACGCCGAGCACCGCCCGGGCCATCAACGACCGGCTTGCCCTCGACCTGCTGCTCGAACGGGGCCCGCTCACCGCATCCGACCTGCGCACACTGACCGGGCTCTCCCGGCCGACCGTCGCCGACCTGCTCGAACGACTCCAACGCAGCGGCCTGGTCGCCCACGCCGGGGAGAGTGCCGCGCTGCGCCGAGGTCCCAACGCCCGCCTGTACGGACTGGTCGCCGACCGGGCCCACCTCGCCGGGATCGACATCCGCTCCAGCGGCGTCAGCCTGGTGGTGGCCGACCTGACCGGTCGGACCCTCGGCACAGCCACCATCACCGCCTTCGATCCCGCCCCCGGCCTGGGGGACGCGAGCGGTGCGCCGACCGCGGACGGCGTGCCGGTCGTGGAGGGCACGGGAGGTGTGGACGGTGTGGACGGTGCGTGCGGCGGGCCGGAGACCGGAACGCTGGACGGCGACCTGTTGGTTGAGCGCACCGTCGAGGCGCTGCTCGCCACCGCGGCCGAAGCCGGGGCGGGGGAACTGCACACCGTGGCCGTCGGCGCTCCGGGGCTGGTCGACCCGGCGACGGGCACGCTCAACAACTCCGGCAAGCTGCCCGAGTGGCACAGCAAGCTGCTCGCCGCCCTGCGCGCCCGCCCCGGGACGGAGGTGATCCTGGAGAACGAGGTCAACCTGGCCGGGATCGCCGAGCACCGCATCGGCGCGGCCCGGGGCAGGCGGGACTTCGCACTGATCTGGCTGGGACACGGCGTCGGCGCCTCCGTGGTGCTGGACGGCCGCCTGCGTCGCGGCGCCTCCGGCGGCACCGGCGAGATCGGCTTCCTGCCCGTACCCGGGACCATCGGGCTGCCCGAATCCACGAAGTGCGACGGCGGTTTCCACTCCATGGTGTCGAGCGCCGCGATCTGCGAGCTCGCCGCCCGCCACGGGCTCACGACGGAACCCGGCGCCGACGCCGGTGCTGTGGGTGCTGCCGGTGCCGGTGCCGGTGCGGTGGGCGCGGCCGGGGTTGGGGAGCAGGAACCCGCTGCCGCGGCCGTGGTGCGGCAGGCCGTCGAGGACGGTGCCGACGGCTTCCTGGACGAACTGGCGCTGCGGATCGCGGTCGGGGCCTCCGCGATCTGCGTCGTGCTCGACCCGGGCTGCCTGGTGCTGGGTGGTGAGATCGGACAGGCCGGAGGCCCGGAACTGGCCGGCAGGGTGGAGCGCCACCTCACCCGGCTCTCGCCGCTCGCCACCGAGGTCAGGGCCGGTACCGCAGGGGGCGGTGCCGTACTGGCCGGGGCAGTGCTGACCGCCGGAGACGCGGCGCGGCGGGAGCTGTTCGGCGGAGACTGAGCCCACGGCGTGCCGCGATGTGACGCGGCGGGGTGCGGCGCGCGGCTCACGGCGCGCCGTGCCGGAGGCTTCGTGGCTGTCGTGTCGGCGGGTCGGCGGGTCGGCGGGTCGGGGATGGTGGGGCGCGCGTGGGGAGGGGTGCCGGTACGGCAGGATGGCGGGGTCCGCCAATCCTTCCTCGAATCGCCCGGGAGCCGCATCGATGGTCACGTCCGACCGGCCCGTCCACCCGTACCGCATCGGCGAGGCTGCCTCGATGCTCGGGGTGAGCGCCGACACCATGCGGCGATGGGTGGACGCGGGCCGACTGCCGGCGATGCGCGACGAACACGGCCACCGGATCATCGCGGGGGCGGAACTCGCGGCGTTCGCCCGGGAACTGGCCCGTCCGGAGAACGGTGAGGTGGAAGGGCGTTCCTCGGCCCGGAACCGCTTCCCCGGGATCGTGACCGCCGTCGTCCTGGGGGACGTCGCCGCGCAGGTGGAGATCCAGGCCGGCCCGTTCCGGGTGGTCTCCCTGATCAGCCGTGACTCCGCCGAGGAACTCGGTCTCGTCCCCGGGGCGCCCGCCACCGCGGTGATCAAATCGACCAACGTCGTGGTCGAGCGACGCTGAGGCGCGACCGGGCCGGACGGACCCCTCTGCCGTCCTGAGCGAGGCTCCGTCGCACCGCCCGGACCCGGTTCCAGATCCGGCCCCGGTCCCGGCGCCCGGCCGCACGGTGGACACCGGCAGCCGGACTCCGGGCGTGAACTGACGCCGCCTAGGATGCGGAGGTCGACGGCCGACCGGTGGCGGAGCGGCCAGTGCTGTGAGTATTCCGACCGTGCGAGAGGAAGATCCCGTTGAAGAGCCGCGTGCGTGCCGTCGCCCACCGTGGTGACCCGTACCTGCACCGCGAGAACACCCTGCCGGCGGTCAGCGCGGCGCTCGCTGCAGGAGCCGACGCCGTCGAGGTCGACGTGCAGCTCACCCGGGACGGGGTACCCGTGCTGTTGCACGACCACACCCTCGAACGGTTGTGGAACGACCGGCGCCGGATCGACCGCGTGACGCTCGCCGAGTTGGAGGAAGTGGCCGCTCCCGGACTCCGCATCCCCACCCTCGACGAGGCCCTCCGATCCATCGCCGCCGCAGGCCGTGCACGACTGATGATCGACCTCGACGAGGACGGCCCGGTCGCCGCCACCTGGCAGGCCGTCAGCGAACTCGGACTCCAGGACCGGGTCGCCTTCTGCGGACCGGTCACGGCCATGCTCGCCGTGCGCGAACTGGCACCCGGGGCGGAGATCTCCCTGACCTGGAAGCGCCTTCAGCTGCCCAAGCAGCGGCTGCTCGCGGAACTGCGCCCCAGCTTCCTCAATCCGCCCTTCGGCCTGGTCGACGAACGGCTGGTGGCCTCCGTCCACGACGCCGGAATGGGCCTGGCGACCTGGACCGTGGACCTGCGCCGCACCATGCGGCGGATGCTCGCCCTCGGAGTCGACTCGCTCACCTCCAACCGGATCGCCCTGCTGCGCCGGACGATCGACCAGTACCAGCCCTGACCCGACGCAGGAAGTGCCGTTGGCGCCGGACCGGGCGAGCGGACGGGTGGTTCCGGCAGGTCCGGCCGCCGCTCCGTCCGAAGAGGGCCGATCGGCCGGGGAGGCACGCCACGCCGTCGGTCCTTGCCCACTGACATGACCGTTATCTGTTGAAATAAGACGATCATGACGGTGTGTTGGCTGCGGAGGTGGCGGTGACGGCAGAGGGCTCCCCGAACCCGCAGGACCCCGGTGACGGCCCGGACCCGTTGGCATCCCCAACTGCCGGAGACAGTGGCGAAGACGGCGGAGGACGGCAGGGAGAGACGGGGCCGGACGCGCCGACCCGAGGCGAACGTGCGCAGACGGAGCCGCAGGCACCGGTCGTCGGCCGTCGAGCGGATGGTCCGGCGGGGCGTGGCGGTACTTCGAACGGGACGGCAGGAAGCACGACAACACGGGGGAATCCCTCCTCGGGGAACGGTGGAGCGTCCGGGGCGGTGTCCGCGGTCGTTCCGGGCGAAGTCCGGTTGGACGACCGGCGGCCGTTCCAGATGCTCCCTGCAGCGATCCGGTCGGCTGCCGCTTGGTCTGCGGCGGTGATCCTCTTCATCACCGTGGCGGGGTTCGCGGTCTTCGTGATGGTGGAACTGCGAGCCGCGACGATTCCGATGCTGGTCGCCCTGTTGGCGACGGCCCTGCTCTACCCGGTGATGCCCTGGTTGGTGCGCCACGGCGTCAAACGGGGCGTGGCGGCCGGGCTGACCTGCACGATCCTGGTGCTCGCGGTCACCGGCGGGATCGCTCTGCTGGTCAACTCCCTGGTGAACAGCGCACCGCAGATCGCTTCAGGCCTCCAGCAGGCGGGCGACCGCATCGCTTCCTGGCTGGGTCCGTTCGGCGACAAGATCCAGTACGCGCTCAAGGAGAGTTCCGGCTCCGGGAGCACCCTGGTGGACTCGCTCGCCAACGGCGTCCTGTCCGGGCTCGGACTGGTCACCCAACTGCTGACCGGTGGAGTGCTCTCCCTCGCACTGGTCTTCTTCTTCCTGCGGGACGGCCACCGGTTCGGCGACGCGATGCACGACCTGATTCCCGGTCGGCACTCCGAGACGGTCATCGCGTGCGGTCAGCAGGCTTTCACCGCCATGGCCGGCTTCATGCGGGGCACCACCCTGATCGCACTGATCGACGCCACCTTCATCTCCATCGGGTTGCTGGTCCTGGGCGTCCCGGGCGCGGCCGGGCTCGGTGCGCTCGTCTTCATGGGGGCTTACATTCCTTTCGTCGGCGCCTTCCTCTCGGGGACGGTGGCCGTCCTCGTGGCCCTGGCGAACGGCGGGCTCGGTACCGCGCTGTGGGCCCTCGGGGTGGTGCTGGCGGTGCAGGCGATCGAGGGGAACATCCTGCAGCCCCTCATCCAGAGCCGGACGGTCGAACTCCACCCCGCCACCATCATGATCGCGGTGGTGGCCGGGTCCGGGATCGCCGGAATCATCGGTGCTCTGCTCGCCGTGCCGGTCAGCGCCGCCGGGCTCGGCGTGGTGTCCGTCCTCCGGGGAGAGGCGGACAGCCCGGGGTTGCCGGGCGGCCGCCGCAAGCGCCACCGTCTTGAGTCCTGAGGCATTTGTGGGACCGGATCACCGGATGCACCGGCCCGGGCCCGACCCGCAGCGGCTGCTCCACTCCTACCTCCACTTCGGGCCGGACGGTCAGGGAGCGGGGAAGTACGCGGCCATCCAGCGGTCCAACTCGGCGAACACCTCGGCACGGACCGGATCGGCGGACAGAACCAGATCGTGCACCCCACCCCGGATCCGGACGGTGGTGACGTGCCGGCCGAGGCGCGGCGCGAGCGCGGCGATGTCGTCGGCGCGGAGCACCGCGTCGGTGTGCATCAGTGCCGGGTCCCACCGGTTGGTGACGGTGGAGGCGGTTGAGGCCATCAGCAGGACCGGGCAGTCGATCGAGAGCCCGCGGCGCACCTGCCGGTGGCCGTGCTGGATCGCCGCCAGCCATCCGGCGAACAGCGGGAAGCCCTCGGCGGGCTTCAGAGCGAGGTCGAACTCCCAACTGCCGCGGTGGCTCCGGTGGAGGCTGTGGACGTAGTGCGGGTTGAGCGGCGCCGGCAGCTTCCGTGTCGGCGAGGCCCGCCCGACCACGTCGAGCGCGGGGGCGCCGAAGGTCCGTACGGCCGGAGCCGCGGGCATCGAAAGGAACGGGCTGTTCAGGAAGAGGCCGTCGACCAGGCCGCGGTCGGCCCGGCGGGCCGACCACAGCGCGGCGACCAGCCCGCCCGTCGAGTGCCCGTTCACCAGGAGCCGGGTGTGGCCGTCGAGTTCTCGGATGATCCGGACCGCCTCGTCCAGCTCCTCGTCGTAGGCGAGGAGGTTCCTCACGAAGTTGGGGGAATGGTGCGGGCGGAGCGACCTGCCGTACTTGCGGAGGTCCAGTGCGTAGAAGGAGAAACCGCGGGCCGTGAAATGGTCCGCCAGGTGGGTCTGGAAGAAGTAGTCGTTGTAGCCGTGCAGGTACAGCACCGCCTGACGGGAGCCCTCGACCAGCCGGCGGACCAGAGTGGCGCTGACCTCGCCCTCCTCGTCCGGGAGCAGCGGAAGCTCTGCCGCCTCGTACGGGGCCCCCAGGATGTCTTCACGGAATTCCACGCCAGCCACGTCCGTTTCCCGCTCCGCCGCGCCGCCCGGGACCACCCCGGGCGGTACCACCCCAGCGACCATACCGGTCGGTAGTCGCCTCCGTTTGGGAAGAGTGCCCTGGTGGGGCCTAAGCTGCCCGCATGGCTGTCCCTTCGTCGATCGTTCTTCGTCCCGTCATCCTCCGGAACCCGGTTCGATGAGCGGCGTGCCCGCTGACGGGGCGGATCCGCGACCGGTGGAGTGCCAGGTTGCGCTGGGCACCGCCAAGCTGATGCCCGACATCGATCTCGACGGCGGCTGGCTGCTCACCCTCGACGGGACTCCGCAGTCGTACGTCGACCTCCAGGACCCGACGCACCTTGAGTTCGAGTACGTGCAGCGGATCGCTCACCTGCTGGACGTGGCCGAGAACCCCGGCGAGCCGTTGGACGTGCTGCACCTGGGCGGTGGAGCGCTCACCCTGCCCCGCTACCTGGCGGAGACCCGTCCCGGTTCGCGGCAGCAGGTGGTCGAACTGGACGGACCGCTGACCGAGTTCATCGCCGAACACCTTCCCTGGCCGTCCGGCATCGAGGTGACGGTCGGTGACGCCCGGGCGGCACTGGAATCCGTGGCGCCCGCCAGCGTCGACGTGGTGGTCGCCGACGTGTTCCGTGGATCGAGGACACCGGCGCACCTCACCAGCGTCGAGTTCGTGAGGTTGGCCGCCGCCGCGATCCGGCCGGGTGGCTGCTACGCGGCGAACCTGGCCGACGGTCCGCCGCTCGCGTTCGCCAAGGCCCAGACCGCCACGGTCGCGGCCGTGTTCACCCATGTCTGCTTGGTCGCCGAACCTGCGGTTCTGCGGGGTCGGCGCTACGGGAACGTGCTGCTGATCGGCTCCGACGAGCCGTTGCCCGCCGGAGAGTTGGCCCGGTTGCTCGCTTCCGACCCGTTCCCCGCCCGACTGACGGAAGCGCCGGAGCAGGCGGCAGAACCGGTCACGGACGCGACGGCCGAGGACTCGCCCCCTCCGCCCAACGGAGCGTTCTCGATCGGCTGAGCCGAGTCGGCGGGACGGTGGAGTGCTGTGCTGGAAGTCGTACCTGATGGGAGGTTCCCCTTTCGGAGGCGGGGCGTGACCGGTCAAGCGGCGGAGAAGACCAGTCGGCGGATGCGGTCGCGGTAGCCGACCAGTTCCAGGGCGGCGACCATGGGGTGGTTGGTGAGGTTGGTTTCCGCCCGGACCACCTCGGAATGGGTTTCGGCGACCAGGATCCGTGTCGCTTCGGCGAGGAGTTCCGCGGCGTAGCCCCGGCCCCGGAACTCGGGCAGGATCCCGAGGTACCCCACCATCGGGACGACGGAGTTGTGGGTGGGGATGACGAAGCCGACCACCTGCCCCGTCGCCGTCCGCGCTGTCCGCCACCAGGAACGTCGACCGCGCATCTCCCGCTGGTAGAAGGCGACTTCACTCCGGGCGTGAGCTGCCGCACCGGTGCGCAGCACTTCCCGGGTGGAGGTGGTGTCCAGGCTCCTCAGCAGTGACCGACGGAAGAGGTCCACGAAGACTTCGTCGTCGGACTCCGGAGCGAAGAGCAGCCGGTCGGACAGGGAAGGGACGGGGCGCCCCGTCGACCGTTCGAAACGGAGCCGTTCGGCACTGAGTCGCAGGCCGGCGGCTTCGGCCGCTCTGCGGCGCCATGCAACCGATGCGGCGACTTCGGGCCGGTCGCGCCAACCGGACGGTAGGAGGAGGTGGTAGTCGGGGGGTGGAGCCAGCCCTTCGGCGGCGAACACCCGGTGGGCGGCGACGAGCAGCGCGGCGGCGACCGCACTGCGCGGGTCTGTGGTCGGCCCGGGAACCGAAGGCGTTCGCCGGCGCGGTGCGGCAGGCGCCCACATGGGATCGGACCGGGCGAACAGGGCGTCCAGATGGCTCGGACGGGTGTCGGTGGGGCTGCCCCACCAGATGGCGACGGCCAGCGGTGCCCGGCCGGGGCAAGGTTCCGCCACCCAGATCCAGTTGAGTCGGTACTCGCCGTCGGCCAGTCGCGCACGCACCATCTCCGCTGAGACCGCGGTGGACGGGTCGGGCCGCACTTGGGCCAGTACGGTGTTGATTTCCTGCGGGACGATCGGACGGAAGATCACAGTGCCTCCGGGAAAGGGAAGAGGAGGCGCGAAACCCGATCATGGCGATCTGCTGCGATTACTGCGCGGGGACGAACCTGCCGCAAAGAGCGATGACCGGGAGCGCCGTGGAACGGCTGCGGATTCTCGGAACCATCACTGAACTCCTCTCGGAACACGGCACTACAGGACCTCGGCACCGGGGACGGTGAACACCCGGTTTCCTGACAGCGGGACTCGGCTCGCTGTCAGTGATGGCCAAGAGTAGGAGCACGCCTGATCGCTTGCAAATTATTATTCGGGCCGTGATTTCGAGGTCGTGCCACCAGGGTCGAGGGAGGACGCCTCGGGGGGAACGGTCGCGCTTCAAACAGCAGGAGCCTCAAAATATCATGATGTGAATATCGTTCTTATCTGATGCAGCGTGGTGCGGCTCGCTGAACTGCTGCCCGGGCGGCCGGCTTGGCCGCCCGGGCGATTCGTCTGGGGCACGGGTGGTTGCGCGGAATTACCCGAATGAGTGAATTCGGGAAATCTCTACCGG
Organism: Kitasatospora sp. NPDC004272; assembly: GCF_053603035.1. Lineage (NCBI taxonomy): Bacteria > Bacillati > Actinomycetota > Actinomycetes > Kitasatosporales > Streptomycetaceae > Kitasatospora > Kitasatospora sp. NPDC004272. The sequence goes on from NZ_JBSGET010000018.1 coordinate 40,334, forward strand.
AAAGGGATTGTTCCGATCCGGGCGACGGTAACTGGACGTGGACGACAGGAATCGTGGGGGAGGAACGCCGTGGGACGGCGAGACCGTGTGAGATCCGCAGCCGCAACGGCGTTCCGGGGCCGCCGGCCTGCCAACGGCCTCAGATTCGACCGACCAGGGCGAAGCCGGCATCGGTGACGGCCGAGCGGATCTGGTCGTCCTGAAGGGGTTCGGCCGATTCGACGGTCACCTGGCCGGACTTCGCGTCGGCGGTGACGTTGGTGACCCCGTCCAGGGCGGTCAGTCCCGCAGTGACGGTCCGTTCGCAGTGGCCGCAGCTCATTCCCTCGACGCTGAAGACGGCAGTGGTGGACATGGGGACCTCCGTTGGACGGGCAGGAGTGGGGCGGCCGCGAAGGGCCGAAGGACGCCGTACAGCACAACGCACCTGGCCGAGGCGGGGTATCGGGACACGCCGGTGGGTGCCTCCAACGAGTGGCGCTCTGCACGTGAGTCCGCCACGGTCCGGGCGGTCGACCACCGATGGGGTGGACGCGGGACGGAGCGAGCGCCGGCCGTGCCGTCCGGCGGCTGTGCTTTCGGCTCGGCCGCCGTCGAAATTTCCGGGTCACCTACCCCGAGGAGTGGAGGGATTTTATTTGTTGAATTGTTGAAAATATCCCGCTACGGTCAGCCGCATCGATATCGCCGGTGCCCCTGGACGGTCACCGACGCGAGGGGAGGGGTCCCGATGGGGGAGAGCGCAACAACGGTTGAGGAGCGGGAAGAAGCGCGAGAACCCATGCTCGCCGCGTTGGCCGTTTCGGCCCGGCGGTTCGCCGGGTCCATTCTGCTCGGGCTGGTGGCGGGCTTGGTACTGCAAGCCTGGACAGTGGCTTTTCTCGGCCGGTTGGGACCTGAAGCGCTCTATGTCCGTTCGGTGTACACCCCGATCGGTTATCTCGTCCTCGCGGTGACCGAGGGGCTGGTGGTCGCTTCTCAAGTGTCCGCAGGCATCGCGGCCCGGAACGGCAGGAGCAGGGAAGCGCTCAAATCCCTGCCGACGTTCTTCGCGGTCGGCGCCGGGCTGCTGGTGCTGCAAGCCGTGGCCGTACTGACGGCGTCGGGCCCGGTCCTGGACGCTCTCGGGGTCGTCCCGGGCGCACGGCACTCGGTGCTGGTCTTCGTCGTCGCCTTCGCCCTGACCAGTGCGGTCGGGTTGCTTCCCTACCTCGGCGCGGGCGTTCTGCGCGGCCTGGGGCACACCGGTCCGGCCGCCTGGCTCGGAGTGTTGTTCACCGCGCTGTCCATCGTCGGAACGGTCGTGCTCCACGCGGTCACGGGGCTCGGCGTGCTGGCGGTGCCGATCGGAGGACTGCCCGCCACCCTGGTGGTCGGCACGGCTGTCGTGGTCGTCCTCCGGCGCAAGCAGGTGGCCCGACCCGCGCTGGTCGGTGACCGGGCCGCAGTGCGCGAACTCCTGGGCCTCGGTGCGCCGGTGGCCGGCACGTTCCTGCTGCTGTCCACCGTGACCTTCGGGTACCTACGGGTGCTGCGCGAAGCCGGGCCGATCGAGGTCGCCGGCTTCTCCCTCGGGCAGATGGCGGTAGGGCTGCTGATGGTCGTCGCGATGGCCGTCGGATCCGGTACGGCGATCGCCGTCACCCTGCGACCCGGCGGGAACCGGAGAAGGATCAACCACGCGGGTCTGGTCACCGTCCTGCGACTCTCGCTGCCCCCGTACCTGCTGCTCGGTGCGGCGGCCTTCCTGCTGCGGCAGCCGCTCGCCCAGGCCCTGACCACGGATCGGGCCGCGGCCGCGGTAACGGCCGGGTACTTCGCCTGGGTCGGCCCGACCCTCGTCCTCTTCGGCGGAACACTCGCGCTGCTCAGCTACCTGGAACAGATAGGCCGCGCGGGAGCGGCCTTCCTGCTGAACGTCGTGTACTTCGCCCTGATGCTGGCCGCCGCCCTCCTCATGCCCGCGCCCGTGAACGCCGAAGAGCTGTCCAAGTTGATGGCGGTGGGCAACGTCCTCGGGTTCATCACGCTCTGGTTCAGCGTGCGCCACCTCGTTCTGCGTCGGTGACGGGGGTGCCCAACGGCTCCGGTTCCGCTTCTCGGCTTCGCGCCAGGTCGTCGGGGACGAGGGAGAAGACGACCAGGTCGACCCGGCCGTCGTGGACGTGACCCGCGTTCCGGAGCACACCCTCCTTGTGGAACCCTGCCTTCTCGGCGACCCGCCGGGAAGCGGTGTTGCCGGTGGCGGCGAACAACTGCAGGCGCTGGAAGCCCTGCTCACCCAGCAGCCACTCACCGAGCGTGCGCGTCGCCTCGGTCATCACGCCGCGGCCGCGGGCCCACGGGGCGCTCCAGTAACCGACCTCGCTCACCCGCGCCGGCCAGTCGGTCTTCTTCAGACCCACCGTGCCGAGCAGCCTCCCGGAGCCGAGGGCGGTGATGGCGAAGTGCACGCCGTCACCGGAGGTGCGCAGGCGGTGCGACACGTCGGTGCACCACGACGCCGCGTGCTCGGTGGAGTACGGGCGGGGGAGCGGGAGCCACTGCTGGGTCAATTCGTCCGAGCAGGCCGCCCTGGTGTCCTCCACGTCCTCGGCGGTGAACGGGCGGAGCAGCAGCCGATCGGTGCGCAGCACGGTTTCGGGGAAGATCGGCGGCACGGTGGACTCCTGGTCGGATGGCGGACTGCACGCGAGGCGGTCGCTGGTGGCCGGTCCGGGCCGGTCGGGCGCGCTCGCGGTCGGATATCGGCAGGCCCCGGCACCCGGAGGCTTCGGATGCGTCCTGCTGCCGAATTGTCGGGGCGGCCTGTCGCCCACGGGTTCGCAGGCCACGGCAGTGCTCGTGACCGCTCACTCTACTGGGTGCCGAAAGCGATTTCCGTCGAGGGCGAACCAAAGCTCCCTCTCGCCGAATTCAACGTTCGGCAGGTCGGTTTCCAGTACCGTGGCAGTCTGCTGACAACCGCGAGGCCCGTGCGGCCGGGGTGCGGTGGCCCGTGGGGCACACGGCAGTCGGGAGCCGGTGCGGAGAGAGTGGGGACGATCGGCGTGGCGGACGGCGCGGACAGCTCGGCGATGCGGGTCGACAACACCATGTCGGGCACCGTGCACGGCACGTCGATGCAGGTCGGCAGCGTCCACGGGGGCATCGCCTTCCACTACGCGGCAGCTCCGGCGCCCGGTACCAGGCCCGATCAGGTGCCCAGGCCGCCACGGCGCTTCGTCAACCGCCGTGCCGACCTGGCTCGACTGGACGGGCTGCTCGCCGAAGGTGCCAGTGCCGTGCTCAACGGCATGCCCGGCATCGGCAAGACCTCCACGCTCTACCGCTGGGCGCACGACAACCAGCAGCACTTCCCGGACGGCCAACTCTTCGTCGACTTCGCCGAACTGCGTTCCGCGGCCGGTGCCGACCTTTCCGAGGCGCTCACGATGTGCCTGCGCGCCCTGGGAGTGCCGGACGAGCGGCTCGGCAGCGGAACGGCTGAACTGGAGAGCACGTTCCGCAGCGAATCCGCGAAACGCCGACTGCTGGTGGTGCTCGACGAGGTCACCGAACCCAGCCACGTCCGAAGCCTCACTCCCAAGGGTGAAGGCAGCATCGTCCTGGCGACCTCCAAGCGGCGACTCGGCGAGCTGGCCCTGCACGACGTCGAGTTGGTCGAACTCGACGTCTTCGACCCGGACGCCGCCAAGGAACTGCTCGGCGAACTCTGCGGACGCGCGGCCCTCGACGCCGACCCGGACGCGGCGGACCGGCTCGCCGAACTCTGCGGCGGTCTCCCGATCGCGCTGCGCATCGTCGCGGCCCGTCTGCAGAGCGACCGGCTGACCCTCGCCCAGCTGGCCGACGAACTCGCCGACGAGCGCCAGCGACTCGGCCGGCTCACCCTCCAGGGGACCGACGCCACCGGCGTCTCCGCCACCCTGAGCCTGGCCTACCGCGACCAGAGCGAGCCCGCCGCTCGGCTGTACCGGACCCTCGGAGACCTGCCCGGGGTCAGTTTCGATTCCGGCGTCGTTGCCGCCGCGGCCGGGCTCGACGCCGCGACCAGCGCCGGGCTGCTGGCCGACCTCGCCGACGCGCACCTCGTCCACCGCACCGACGACGGACGCTACCAACTGCACAGCCTGGTCCGGTTGCACGCCCAGGAGACCGCCCGGGAGACCGATCCGCCGGAGACCGAGCGGCAGATCGTCCAGCGGGTGACCACCCACTACCTGGCACTCACGACGCTCGCCGACCTGGCAGTCCGAGCCGGTCGACTGCGCATCCTCAAGCTCGACGAAGTCCTGCGACAGCCCGTCGACCAGGTCGACGCGTTCGTGGAGCGTTCCCCCTTCGCGGCCTCCGCCACACCGGGCCGGGACGCCGTCGAATGGCTGGAGGCCGAGCGGCCGAACCTGATGGCGGTGCTGCGCGCGGCGGTCCGGTTCGGTTTCGACCGTCAGGCGTGGCAGCTCGCCGAGGTCCTGACCGTGCTCTTCCTGCACCACCGCCACCTCGCGGACTGGCGAGAATCCCTGGCCCTCGGGGCGGACGCGGCCCACCGCGATCACCAACCCGCGGCCGAGGCACGACTGCGGAGCATGCTCTCCCGCCCGTTGATGGACCTGCGCCAGGACGACCGCGCACTGGCGGAACTGGAGACGGCGATCGAGCTGGCGGACGCGTCCGGACACCCGGTGCTGCCCGGTTCGGTCCGCGAACTCCTCGGACGCTACTGGGACCGGCGGGATCCGGAACGGGCCGCCGCCGTCTACCGGGAGTCGCTGGAGATCAACGAACGGGCCGGGGAAGCGCGCGGCGCGGCCCTCGCCCGCTACTTCCTCGGCAGGGCCCTGCTGGTCGCCGCAGACGGGGAGGGCCGGCCCGCGCTCGGAGGGACCGGCGAGTCGATGGAGGTCGAGGCGGAACGGCAACTTCGTGCCGTGTACGCGGAGTTCCTCGGCCTGGTCAGGGAGGACGGTACACCGGAACCGGACCGGCGGATGGCAGCCCGGGCCCTGGCCGACCTGGGGCGAGCCCAGGCCCGGTGCGGTGCGGCGGTGGACGCCACGGCGACGCTCGGGCGCGCGGTGGGGGAGCTCAGGGAGCAGCAGGCGTTCCACTACGAGGCCGAGGCACTCGAATCCCTCGCAGAACTGACCGAGAACGCTGGCGAACGGCGCGGGCTGCTTGAGCGAGCCGTGGAGATCTACCGGGAGAGCGGCAATCCGAGGGCGGCGGAAGTACAGGCGCTGCTCGCGGAGTGAAACCCGCGGTCCGCTCGTCCGCCAGGAAATCGTGCCGACGGCGGACAACAGGGTCGACCGAACGGGAGCCGGGAAATGTCCAATTGGTTGGTTTGGCGGCTATTAGGCCTTAATCGGGTGTGGGCTCGGTCAGTTCGGGCACCTTCTGGATCGTCAGTTCGCGGCAGTGCGAGCCCAGATCCAGCAGGAGGCCCGAATGATCGAGCAGTTCGGTGCGGAGCGTGTCACGCAGCACGGTGTAGAAAGCCGCGGCCGCCGTTCCAGGAGCCAGTGGTTGCCCGTCGACGGGGCGGACCGCGAACCGCGGTCCGCCCGCCAGATCGATGAGCACACCGTCGGGCAGTGGCACGGCGATCAGGAGGGCGGCGTAGTGGGCCCGGAGCGCGGTGACCTGCCGGTGGGCCGCGTCGAGCGAGGCGGACGGGCGCCCACAGGTCAGGACGGAAGCACTGTCGGTGAGGTGCGGGTCGGGTTCCTCGGTATCACTCGCCAGATGCCAGAAGACTCCACCGGATTCCTCATCAGGTTCGCGCACCGATGCCGGGTAGCGCTGCACCGATACGCGCGGGAACGGAGTACCGGAGGCGACGAGTACCGTCTCCACCTGGAAGGAGGTGGGGAGCGGTGTGCCAGCCCGGGGGACGGGCGGGAAGGCACGCGCCCGCCCGCCCGAGCCGGAATCCGGAAGGGGATCCAAGTCCAGCAGTTGGTAGAGCAACCGGCGGAGTTTCGGGAACGCCGATCCCCGTTCCGTGAACGCGCGGTCGGTGGCGGCCGCGAGCAGATCGGGACGGTGATCGGAGACCGCCGCGTCGATCTGCGGGCGCAGCGGGGCGGACCGGTCGAGCGGCGGAGCGGAACGGCGGAGGAGGTGGCCGGCGGTGCCGGGCACCGCCTCCTCCCCGAAGGCCGCCAGCAGGACGGGCTTGCCGAGCGCGGCTCCGTAGAGGGTCACCGAACCGTGGTCCCCGACCACCACGTCGGAAGCGGTCAGCGCCTGTTGCCAGCCCTCCGTCGGATCGATCAGCAGAGCGCCCGCGGCCAGCGCCGCGCGCTGCAGCACCCGCACCTGCCAGGCCCCGTGGCCGGACCAGACGTTCGGATGCAGCACCAGGGCGAGCCGGTACCCGTCGGAGGGGAGTTCCGCCAGCAGCCGGGCGGGAAGATCCGGATGGCGGCCGATCAGCGAACCCTGGCCCCAGGTCGAGGAGACGAAGAGCAACTTTTGCCCAGGCGCGACCCCGAGCGAGGAACGGTAGCGATCCCGCCAGCGCGAGCTTGCGTGCAACCGGTCCAGACACGGGTCGCCCACCAGCACGGTCCGGCCGACGGTGGCCGGGTGCACGGCGGCGAGTTGGCTCTCCTGATCGGGGTGCGACACGGCGAGCCAAGCCCGACGTGCCGTCAGCAGTTGATCGGGGACCAGTCCGGAAAGCCGTGTTCCCGAGGAAGCCGAGTCCGGAACGAACTTCTGGAAGCCCACGCCGTGCGGAAGGACGAGTACCGGATAGTCGCCGGCCGGGACGCCGATGTTCTCGCTCGCCGAAACCATCAGGTCGGGCTTCGCCTCGGCGAGTTGATCCCACGGCAGGGTGCGACAGCGCAGCGAACGGAGCAGCTCCGGAACGCCTTCGCCGAAGGCGGAGGTGGGATCGTGGGCGAATACGACCGCCAAACGGTGGTCGTCGCCCACCAGGTCCGGCAGGACCTCCAGGACGCGGACGAGGGAAGTCACCGTCCGGGCCGCGACCACCACGGTGCGCTCGCTGTCGAAGGTGCGCCAGCGCCAGGCGTCCGGGCCGACTGGGACGAGGATGCGCCTATCGAAGTCCACCGGACACCTCCGCCCCCGGGAGCGATGGTACCGAGCCGGTCAGCTCAGCCCGCCCGGTTCGCGGTTCGCGGTTCGCGGTTCGCGGTTCGCGGTTCGCGGTTCGCGGTTCGCGGTTCGCGGAAGGGTCCGTAGCGGATCGGAGGAGGTGTGACAAGACGTTCAGCACCTGCTTCTCCGTATCCGTCGAGTTCTCCCAGAAGGCTACTGGAGGACGTTGAGCAGCGGTGACAGGGCCCGTCATCGGGTGAGCGGGGATCAGTCTGTGGGGAGGGGCACGGTCTGCGAGGGGGCGGGGGTTCGAACCGGGCGGGTGGCGGCGGAAGGTTCGAGGAGGGAGGCGGCGAACGCGGCATCGAGCTGTGGACGGCTCCTCGGCGCCGCAGCCACGAGTTGGGGGTCAACGGTGAGGAGGGTGATGTCCAGCGGAGCGACCAGCGTGCGCAGGGCCGGTTCGGAGAGTTCGGCCCAGGGCTGGGCGGCCCCGCACACACGAGCCAGGAGGACGACGGAGGTGAAAGCCACCGCGGTCCGATCACCGAGCGGGGTGCGGAAGAGCCGAGCGGTGCAGCCCAGCGGGCCGACCTTGACCGGCACCAGGAGAACACCGGCCGGGGCAGGTTCGGCGGGCTCCGGATCCACGGCGTCGTAGCGCTGCTGCACGGGATGCCTCCACGTGGATGGTGGTCGCGGGAACGGGCCGGTGGCCGTCCGGCACCGCGATGTCGTGGCATCGACGCTACGCCGGAAGTCTCGGCGAGGTACGGCGTCCTGACGGCTTCTTGATCCTCACGAGGGTCGGGCCGACGGGCCGCAGCGGCCGGGGAGCACGGAGAAGCAGGCGGAGGTATGCAGCAGGGTGAGGACACGACCGGTAGCGTCCGGACGGTCGGTGTGGAGGGAAGGGGAACGCTTTGGTGCGGGTACGGGTGGCAGCGGCGCAGTTCGAGTGCGCCCGGAGAGACGTGAACGCCAACGTGCGGCTGATCGCAGCTCTGGCAGCTGAGGCACGGGAGGCCGGTAGCGCGGTGATGGTCTGCCCGGAACTGGCGCTCACCGGGTACGAGCCCGGTCTGATCGGTGCGGACCGGGCGCTGTGGACCGAGGCGGAGGACGTGCGCCTCGACCCGCTGCGCACCACCGGGATCGCGATCGTGGTCAACGGCGCCGCAGCGGGGCCCGGCGGCCGACCGCAGATCGTCAGCACCGTGTACGCCCCGGACGGCACCGTGGCGGCGGTGTACGCGAAGGAGCACCTGTACGAGAACGAGCAGGAGGTGTTCGAGCCCGGAAACGGTGGTGGCCGCTTCTGGCTGGACGGTGTCGGGTACTCACTGGGGACGTGCTTCGACAACCATTTCCCCGAGGTGCCCGCGAGGAACGCCGCCCGGGGCTGCCAGGTCCACCTCGCGAGTTCGTTGTACGGGACGGGAGGCGGACGGGAGGAGCGCAGCGCCCTCCACCCGGCGATCGCCAAGGCCACCGGGATGTACGTGGTGCTCGCCAACCACGTCGGCCCCGCCGGGCCGTGGACGGGCTGCGGGGGCAGCGCCGCGTGGGCACCGGACGGGGCCGTGGTGGTCGAGGCCGATGAGAGCGGACCCCGGCTGCTGGTGGCCGACCTGGAGGTGGAGAAGCGCGGCTGAAGGCGGGGACCCGGAGCGTCGGGCGGGGTTCAGCGATAGTCGTCATCGGGGACGCGGTCGGCCAGATCGTCGAGCACGGTGAACCGGACCGCCTCGCGCAGCGGCTCGTCCGGCTCGGCGTCGTCGAGTTCGGCCTCGGCGTCCTCGTCCGGGTACACCAGGTGCACGGCGGCTTCTTCCGCGGTCGCGGCGCCGGCATCCGGTCCGACGTCGGTGCCCTCGGTGTCGATCCCGTCCTCGACCAGGCGGCCGGCCCGTGGCGAGGGCCCGTCGGCCCAGCGGTCGTCGACGGCCTCGGGGTTGTTGTCGGGTTCCTCCTCCGCCAACAGCTGATCCAGGGACTCGCCGCGTTCGGCCTCCTCGGGCGTGGTGCCGTACGCGGTGGCGCCCCGGTAGCCGTCCGGCGGGATGACTCCGGTGTCGAGAGGGTCGTCGTCCAGCCGGTCCGTGAGCAGGGAATCGGCAGGTTCGAGAACGCCGTCGTCCTCGGCGGGGTCCGGCTCCTGGGCGTCCCAGTCGGTCATGACAGCACCTGTCCTCGTCACTCGGGGTGAGGTCACACGCAGTTTCTTCATGCTCGCCAGGGAGCCACCCGGCCCGCAACACGGCGCGGTGGCGAGGAGCCCGGCGCGACAGCGGAGCGAGCGGCTCGCGGAAGGAGCGAGCGGAGACGGGTAGTGGCGGCCCCGTGCGGCGGGGACCGGGTGGAACGCGCGGAGCGGGGGCTGGGGCGGGGCGGGCAACGACCGTCCGGTGCCGGTACGAGCCAGGGCGCGGTGTGTGGGGCTGGCCGGTGGTGGCAGCGCGGAAGTCGTCGGATGTCTCAGGAGGGATCCCGGTCGGGAGAAGCGGAAAGGAGGTAGCGGTGAAGGGGTTCGACGGTACGGCGGCCGGGCCCCGGGTTCCGCTCGGAGAAAGGGCGGCGGCCGGGCGTCGGGGCGCCAGGGTGGCACGGCATGATGGGGCGCATGGAACGTACGTGCTCTCGCCGGTTTGTGCGGTCGGGTCGGGTGTGCGGATGGGGTGCGCGGTGATCGGTCGGGCCGGTGGAGCGCCGGGTTTCGTCGGGCGGCGCCGCGAAGTGGCACAGCTGGTCGGGGCAGTGCGGGCCGCCCCGGCGGTGGTGCTGGTGGAGGGCGAGGCGGGGGCGGGGAAGTCCGCGCTGGTCGGGAAGGCGCTGGCGGAGTGCGGGACACCGGGAGAGCGGGTGCTGACCGGCCGGTGCCACCCGGTGGCCGCGCCGACCTGCTACGGTCCGCTGCTGGACGCGCTACGACGCGGCCGCCCGGTACTGGCGGCGGCCCAGTTGCCGCCGAGCGCCGGCGCCCTCCGGGCCTGGTTGCCGGACCTGGCCGACCTGCTGCCGGAGGAGGACACCGCCGGCGCGGGCGGCGACGAGCGGTACCGGCTGGCCCAGGGTCTGCTGGCGCTGCTCGGTGCGCTGGGCGAGGTGGTGCTGCTGGTCGAGGACGCGCAGTGGGCCGATCGGGGTACCAGGGAGCTGTTGCTGCTGCTGGCCAGGGACCCGCATCCCGGCCTGTCACTGGTGGTGACCTACCGGGCGGAGGAACTGCCGGACGGGGCACCCGTGCTGGGAGCGGCCTACCGCTGCCCGCCCGGCGTCTCCGGGGGGCCGCTCCGGGTCGGGCCCCTGGAGCGGGCCGAGGTACTGGAACTGGTCCGCACTGCGCTCGGCAGCGGCTCGGCCGGCCCCGCCGCAGGCCCTGTCCCGGGCTCCGGGGCGGGCCCCGGCCCCGGTACGGCATCCGCACTCGCCGCCCTGCTGTACGACCGCTCCGGCGGGCTCCCGGCCGCGATCGTCGAAGACCTGGCCCTCCTGCAGGAGGACGGCCACCGTGCCGACCCGGTAGCGGCTCTGTCCGGCGCGGAACCGCCGCGCGGCCTGCGGGAGGCGGTGACCGAACGGCTGGCCGGCCTCGACGGGCAGGCGCGCACGGTGACGGAGGCGGTCGCCGTGCTGGACGAACCGGCCGGTGAGGAGCTGATCGCCGAGGTCGCCGCGCTGTCCGCCGAGCAGGTCTCCGCGGGGCTGGTGGAGGCCCTGCGCGCGGCAGTGCTGGACGAACCCGCCCCGGCCCGGTACGCGTTCCGCCGGGAAACCGCCCGGCAGGTGGCATACCGGCGGATACCGGGCCCGACCCGGTCCGCGCTGCACCGCCGGGCCGTCGAAGCACTGCGCGCCAGGGAACCGCAGCCGCTCGCCCGGATCGCCGCGCACACCCGTGCTCTCGGAGACCGGAACGCCTGGCCGCAGGCCGCCGAAGCCGCGGCCGAGCAGGCCGTGGAGCAGGGCGACACCGCGGCGGCCGGATCGCTGCTGCGCGAACTGCTCGCCGAGGCCGACCTCACCCCCGAGCGCCGGGGACGGGCCGCCCGGGCGCTCTCCGGACTCGCCGCGAACGCCGCCTACGACGCCGCCAGCACCGAGGTGCTGGCCGACATCATCGCCGACCCCCGGTTGCCGGTCGCCGACCGGGGCGAGGTCCGGCTGACCCTAGGGCTGCGGGTGGCGGTCCAGGGCGGTGACCGGGACGGCTTCGCCCTGATCGAACAGGCCGCCGACGAACTCATCGCCGAACGGCCGGCCCGCGCCGCCCGGGCCCTGGTCGCGCTCGCGATGAACGAGCGCGACGGCGAGGGCGCGGCCGCCTGGGAGCGGATGGCCAAGGCCGCAGCCGCCCTGGAGGGCGAACCCGACGAGGAGGTGGCCGCCGCCTACCGGGCCACCCGGCTCACCTTCCAGGCCCGCGAGGGCGACCCCGAACTGTGGCCCGAACTCGACCGGCTGCCGCGCGACGCCTCCAGCCCCGAACTCGTCCGGCAGACCACCCGGGCCCTGTTCAACGTCGGTGACATCGCGATGGAGACCGGTCACGACCGGCGGGCCGGGCGGCTGCTCACCGAGAGCCGCGCCCTGGCCCGGCAGGCCGCCATCTCCTACCTGGAGTGCTACAGCAGGATCGCCCTGCTGCGCCTGGACGGCCTGGCGGGGCGCTGGCAAGGGCTGGAGGAGCGGTTCGAGGCGCTCGGCACCGAGTACCCGGACGTGGCGATGGCCCGGGTGGAACGGGCCATGCTGTTCGGTCGGCTGGCCGCCTCACGGGGCCGGCTGGCGGTGGCGCGGGCCGAGTTCGAGTCCGCCGCCAGGTACGGGGAGCGGGAGTCGCAGGTCACCGCGGCGATCAGGGCCGCCGCCGGGCTGGGCGCGGTGGAACTGCTGGAGCGCGGTGCGGAGGCCGCCGCCGTCGTGCTGGGGCCCGCGGTCGCGATCCTGCGCCAGGCCGGGGCGTGGGCCCGCGGCGGGGAGCTGCTGCCGATCGCGGTGGAGGTCGCGCGGGGCGTCGGTGACGAGGGCGCGGCCCGGCACCTCACCGAGGAGGCGGCGGAGGCGCTCGGCGGGGCGGACGCGCCCGCCGCGCACGCGGGGCTCCACCAGGCGCGGGGCGTGCTGCTGGAGGGCACGGACCCGGGCGGTGCGATCGAGTCCTTCCACCGGGCCAGGGACGCCTGGCGGGAGATCGGCCGCCCCTACGAGGCGGCGAAGGCGGAGGAACGGCTGGCCCGGGCGCTCGCCGAGCGGGACCCGCAGACCGCGGCCGAGCGGCTGGCCGCCGCCGAAGCCACCTACAACACCCTCGGAGCGGCCTCCGACGCCGCCCGCTGCCAGCACGTCCGGCGTGATCTTGGACTGGGGCGGATGGCCTCGCCCGGGCGGCGCGGATACGGCGAGGCGCTGTCGCCACGCGAGCGGCAGGTCGCGGAACTGGTGGGCCAGGGGGTCAGCAACCAGGACATCGCCCAGGCCCTGTTCCTGTCGCCGCGCACGGTCGAGCACCACGTGGCCAGTGTGCTGCGGAAGCTGGGGGTGGGGCGGAAGGACGTGGCGGAGGCGCTGGCCGAGAGCGAGGGCTGAGGGAACGGGCACCGGTGTGAGCCAATGGAGTGACGCCGGAGCGGAGCGGCGGGCCTCTGGCTACGGGCAGCGGCGCTGGGGCCGACGCGCCACCAGGGACCGGCTGGCTCGGCGGCGGGTGCGGTGTGGGGCGGGCACGGTGGCATCGGTTCCGGTGGCGTCGGGTGGGCCTCAGGGCGCGGCGGGGAGGCGGCAGGGTGCAATCGGGAGGACAACCGGTGGGTGTCCTCCCGGGCCGTCCCCACCGGTGCGCAGTGGGGCGGCGGTCGAGCGGGTCGAGCCGGTGGTGCGGGTTCGCGCGAGCGGGGGCGGGCCTACCGGCGGGTCGCGTCGGTGGGCGCCTCGGACGTCGCCCCGTCGGTCGCGCCGTCGGTCGCGCCGGGAGCCTCCGGGCGCGACGGCCGCTCGGGCGCGGGCGGTCGGGGTGGGTGACGGGACGTCAGTGGTGGAGGGTGGCGTACGCGGCGGCGGTGTCGATGTGGGCGCCGTGGCGGTGGCGGAGGGCGGGGTCGGTGTACGCGGTGGTGGCGGCCGTGGTGAGGGCCTCGGTGCGGGTGAGGGCGCGGACGGCGAAGGTCTGTTCGCCGCGGGCGCCGGCGGGGCTAGTGGTGGGCATGGTGACCAGCCAGAGCGGCAGGTCCAGCGAGAGGAGGAACCGCAGCGCGGGGGCCGGGACGCTGGCGGTGGCGGTGGCGGTGGCGGTGAGGGTCATGGTGGCGGTCGGTGTCAGGGACGGGGGTGGTGGGAGAGCCGGGCGAGTCGGGTGAGGGTGGCGCGGCGGGTCTGGCGTTCGACGGTGCCGCGGCGCGAACCGGTCGCGGGCTGGTCGGTGAGGGCGGTGAAGTGCTCGCTGGCGTACAGGCGGAAGCGCTCGCGACGGGTCATCCGGACCTCCGGGTCGAGGGTGGGAGGGAACGGGTACCAGCTAAGCGGGGGCCGGGTGCGGTGATCAATGCGTAGCGGTACCCATCGCGGTGGGCGAAGGGTGGGTAGTGGTCGGGCGGGAGCGGGGGTACCCAGGGTTCGGGTCGGATGTTGGGTAGGGGATACGCATTGTTCGGCCACTGGGGCGGGGCTTTGCTTGGTGCTCCCGATGACGGCCGCCAGTCGGCCCCCGGCCGCCCAGGAGGTTTCGATGACCCGCCGTGAACTCTTCCGCCGTTACGCCGCCGAGCACTTCACCGCCCCGGACGTGTCGGCCGGCCACCGGGCCCGGTGCCGGGGGGCGGTCGAGCGGCAGACCAGCCGGGCCCGGCTGGCCACGCTGGCGCGGATCACCCCCAGGTACCCGGTCCCGGAGGCGGGGGCCGCGGTGCCCGGTCAGCGCCGGGGGCTGCAACCGCTGTCCGGGGAGGGCCGGGCGTCCGTGCGGATCCCCGCGCAGCGCCCGCACGGGGGCCGGCCCGCCGCCTCGGAGGGCTGAGGGAGGGCAGGGAGCCGGTGGGGGAACGGGCGGCGGGGGAACGGGGGCCGCCCCCTGACGGGGAGTCAGGGGGCGGGCGGGGCGGGGCTCAGCGGATCAGGTGGGGGAGGAAGCGGGCGCCCTGGTGGGTGATGGGGCTGTCGTCCGTCTCGCGGATGCCCAGGCCGGCTGACTCGCCGTCGACGACCCAGGTCCCCAGGACGGGCCGGTTGCCGTCGAAGTCGGGCAGTGGGTGGTACTGCTGGTAGCAGTGGCCCTCGGCGCCGTAGCGGTCGGGGTCGCCGGCCCAGTCGGCGAGCCGGGTCTGGCTGCCGTCGGGCCCGACGATGCGGATGCCGGCGCCCTCCCGGCCGAGCAGCGGCTTGGCGGCGTAGCCGGGGCCGCCCGGGTCGGCGAGTTCGCGCGGGCCGTCTAGGTAGGCGGGTAGCAGGTTGGGGTGCCCGGGGTTGAGCTCCCACAGGACGGCCAGCAGGGCCTTGTTGGAGAGCAGCATCTTCCAGGCGGGCTCGATCCACAGCGTGGAGCCGGTGCCGCCGCCGAGGTCGATGACGTTCAGCAGGTGGTCGGCGAACTCGTCGTCGACCAGCCACTCCCAGGGGTAGAGCTTGAACGCGGAGCGGATGAAGCGGTGCTCCAGGTCGACGAAGCGGCCGGACATCTCGTCCCAGCCGATGTCCTCCATCGCGATGCCGACGGTCCGCAGGCCGGCCTGCTCGGCGCACTCCTGCAGGTAGAGGGTGGTGAGCCAGTCCTCGCCCTCGGTGTCGCCGCGGGAGTGGGCGAAGTGGACGGGGCCGGGCGGAAGGAGGTGCTTCTGGCCCGCCCAGGACTCGACCAGCCGCTCGTGCAGTGAGTTCCACTGGTCGGCCTCGGGGAAGCGCTCCTCCATCCAGAACCACTGCGGCCCGGCGGCCTCGATCAGCGAGGTGGGGGTGTCGGCGTTGTACTCGAACAGCTTGGCCGGCCCGGTGCCGTCGTAGGCGAGGTCGAAGCGGCCGTACACGCTGGGCTGCTCCTCGCGGCGGCGCCAGGACTCGGCGACGACGGCGGCCAGCCGTGGGTCGGTGATGCCGAAGTCGGCGAAGCGGCCGGTGCGCACCACGTGTTCGGCGGCGGCCAGCGAGAGTTCGTGGAGCTCCTCGACGACCTCCTCCAGGGCCTCGACCTCGGGCAGCGAGAACTCGTAGTAGGCGCTCTCGTCCCAGTAGGCGTGCGGGCCGCCCTGGTTGCACGGGTCGGAGCACATCGCGTACACAAGGCCCTGGGACTCGACGGTGGCCAGCCAGTCGGGGCGCGGGGTGATGGTGTGGCGGCGCAACCGGATCAGCCCCCGCCCGAACCGCTGCTGCTGCCCTTGGGGCAACCGAAGCCGCCGCGCTTGGCCGCGGACTTGCTGAAGGTCCCGCCGCTCGCGGTGGCACTGCCGTAGCCGCAGTAGTACCACTGGCCCGCGCCCGAGCCGCCCGCCGAGCAGGAGTGCGAATCGAGGACCTTGAGGGTGCTCGGGTCGACGCAGCGGCTCGGCGTCCTGGTGGACGAGGAGCAGCCGGAGAGGGTCAGCGCGAGGGTGCCGACCATGCCCAGGGCGACGAAGCCCGAGCGGCGGCGGGCACCGGGCGTCGGCCGGTCCGGTCCGGTGGTCGAGGAGGGCGGCGGTGTCATGGCGGATCATCGTACGCGGGTCGTCGGATGATAGGGGAGGTGCCCCGGGGAACTGACGGGACACCAGGTGCATGGGATATCTTTTGCCGATCCTTGACCGAGTTGTGGCCCGTGCGGCCGTCCGACCCTCCGGAGAGTCCCCGCAGATGAACGACATACTCCACGGCCTCGGCGCGGCCGCCGTCTACGGCTTGGTCGGCCTGCTCCTGCTGCTGCTCGGCTACCTGCTGATCGACGTCCTCACCCCCGGCAAGCTGGGCCGGCTGATCTGGGCCGAGGGCAACCGCAACGCGGCGGTGCTGCTCAGCTCGGCGCTGCTCGGTGTCGGCGGCATCGTCTACACCGCGATCCGGTACACCTACGAGGACTTCGGCAAGGGGCTGCTGTCCACGCTGTGCTTCGGCGTCCTGGGCCTGCTGCTGATGGCGCTCGCGTTCTGGCTGCTGGACCTGCTCACCCCCGGGCGGCTCGGCGCGATCCTGGTCTCCACCGAGCCGCACCCGGCGGTGTGGGTGTCGGCCAGCTGCAACCTGGCCGCCGCCGCGATCGTGGCCGCCTCGATCGCCTGAGCCCGCGGGCCCCGACCCGGGGCCAGCGGTCGCCTGAGCCCGCGGCTCCCGGCCCGGGGTTCAGCGGTGGGCGGTCGGCAGCAGTTCGGCGAACAGCGGTGCCACCTGCCCGGTCTCCAGCAGGAACCCGTCGTGGCCGTACGGCGAGGAGAGCACCCGCGACGCGTCGGCGTCCGGCAGCAGCGCGGCCAGTTCGGACTGCTGGGCGGGTGGGTACAGCCGGTCCGAGTCGACCGCGGCGACCAGCGCCGGGACGGCGGCCCGGCGCAGCGCCGCGGCGGTACCGCCCCGGCCCCGGCCGACGTCGTGCGCGTTCATGGCCTGGTTGAGCACGACGTAGCTGCCCGCGTCGAAGCGGTGGGCGAGCTTGGCGGCGTGGTGGTCGAGGTACGACTCGACGGCGAACCGCCCGCCCCGCCAGGGGTGCTCGCCGGACTGCGGGGCGCGTCCGAAACGGGCGGTGAGCTCCGGTTCGCTGCGGTAGGTGATCTGGGCCAGGCGGCGGGCCAGCCCCAGGCCCCGGTGCGGGCCGTGACCCGGCGGCAGGTGGTGGTAGTCGCCGCCGTGCCACCCCGGGTCCGTGCGGATCGCGTGCAACTGTGCGGAGGCGTGCGCGATCTGCTCGGCCGAGGCGGCCGCCGCGGTGGCCAGCACCAGCAGCGCGCCGACCCGCCGCGGGTGCGCCACCGCCCACTCCAGGGCGCGCATCCCGCCCATCGAGCCGCCGACCACCAGCGCCCAGCGGTCGATGCCGAGGGCGTCGGCGAGGAGCACCTCGGCGGCGACCTGGTCGCGCTGGGTGAGGAACGGGAACCTGCTGCCCCACGGCCGCCCGTCCGGCGCGGCCGAGGACGGCCCGGTGGACCCCTGGCAGCCGCCGAGCACGTTCGGTGCGACGACGAACCAGCGGTCGGTGTCCAACGCCCGTCCGGGCCCGACCAGTTCCGTCCACCAGCCCGCCGTCGGGTGCCCGGGTCCGGCCGGGCCGGTGAGGTGGCTGTCCCCGGTCAGCGCGTGCAGCACCAGCACCGCGTTGGAGCCGTCCGGGCGCGGCGCCCCCCAGGTCTGGTAGGCCAGCCGGGCGCCGGGCAGGGTGCCGCCCGCCTCCAGGGCGAGCGGTCCGGGCAGCGCGAACCAGCGCCGCCCGCCGACCGGGTCGCCGTCCCGCCAGGCCCCGGAGGCCGGTGCCGCGGAAACCCCGGGGAGCGGCGGGACGGCGTGCTGCGCCGAGCCGTTCAGGACGCGCCCTTCGCCGAACGGAAACCCGCCTCCAGGTCGGCCCGCAGGTCCGTGACGCTCTCCAGCCCGACCGACAGGCGCACCAGGCCCGGCGCCGTGCCGGTGGCCGCCAACTGCTCGGCGTCCAGCTGGCTGTGCGTGGTCGAGGCCGGGTGGATCACCAGGCTGCGCACGTCCCCGATGTTGGCGAGGTGGCTGAACAGTTCCAGCCCGTCCACGAACCGCCGCCCCGCCTCGACGCCGTCGCGCAGCTCGAAGGAGAGCACCGCGCCCGCGCCGCGCGGCAGGTAGCGCTGCGCCGCGTCGTACCAGCGGCTGGACGGCAGGCCCGGGTAGTGGACGACCGCGACCTCGTCGCGCTGCTCCAGCCAGCGGGCCAGTTCGAGGGCGTTCGCGGTGTGCCGCTCCAGTCGCAGCGACAGCGTCTCCACGCCCTGCAGCAGCAGGAACGCCGAGTGCGGGGAGAGTGCGGGGCCGAGGTCGCGGAGCAGTTGCACCCGCAGCTTGGCGGCGAACGCGCCCGGGCCGAGGGCGTCCCAGAAGCGCAGGCCGTGGTAGCTGGGGTCGGGCTCGTTGAAGCCGGGGAAGCGCTCGGGGTGGGCGCCGAAGTCGAAGCTCCCGCCGTCCACGACCACGCCGCCGATGGTGGTGCCGTGGCCGCCGAGGAACTTGGTGGCCGAGTGCACCACGACGTCCGCGCCGTGCTCCAGCGGCCGCAGCAGGTACGGGGTCGGCACGGTGTTGTCGACGATCAGCGGTACCCCGGCGGCGTGCGCGACGTCCGCGACGCCGCGCACGTCCAGCACGTTGCCGCGCGGGTTGCCCAGCGACTCCGCGAACAGTGCCTTGGTGTTCGGGCGGACCGCCGCCCGCCACGCCTCCGGGTCGTCCGGGTCCTCGACGAAGCTCACCTCGATGCCGAACCGGGGCAGGGTGTGCCGCAGCAGGTTGTACGTGCCGCCGTACAGCGAGGCCGAGGAGACCAGGTGGTCGCCGGCCCCGGCCACCGTCAGCAGCGCCAGTGTCTCGGCGGCCTGCCCGGAGGCCACCGCGACCGCCGCCACGCCGCCCTCCAGCGAGGCGAGGCGCTGCTCCAGCACGTCGGTGGTCGGGTTGTGGATGCGGGTGTAGATGTTGCCCGGCTCGGCGAGCGCGAACAGGTCCGCGGCGTGCGCGGTGTCCCGGAAGGAGAACGAGGTGGTCTGGTAGATCGGCACCGCCCGGGCCCCGGTCGCCGGGTCGGGCTGCGCGCCCGCGTGGATCTGCCGGGTCTCGAACGACCAGCCGGGAACGGCCTCGGGGCTCTGCTCGGACATGCTGCTCCTGTACGGATCACGGGCGCGCCGCGGGAACGGCGCAGGGCCGTCGCTCGGACGCGGGAGGGTGGGCAGGGGGGCACCGACGGCGGGCCTGCGCGGCCCGGGGCGCCTTCCGCACGGGCGGCGCGGCGCCGCCGGACGGTCACGGCGCCAGGTAAGCACAGGCCGCGAACGGCCCGCCAGCGGATCGCGGAAGCGGCAACGGGAGGACACGGGGCGCAACGCACCGGAGACCTGACGGGCCATCATCTGTCCTTCCGACCGTCTGACTTGATGGCCGAGCGGGCCGGTTCAGGCGGTGGCCTCCGGGATGCCGAGCAGTGCGAGGAAGGCCGCGGTCGCCGGAGTGGGGCCGGTGCGCGGCCAGACCACCGTCTCGATCCGGGTCGGCGCGTCGGTGACCTCGACGACGGCGATGCCGGTCAACTGCGGCACGTATGCGGCGGGCAGCATGGCCACCGCCAGCCCCTGGCCGACCAGGCGCGGGATGTAGGACGCCTCGTCGACCTCGAAGGCCACGTCGCGCACCAGCCCGGCGGCGGCGAACGCCAGGTCGGTCTGGGCCCGCCCCGCACTGCCCGCCGGGAGGTCGACGAAGGGTTCGGCAGCCAGGTCGCGCAGCGGCACCCGCCGCCGGGAGGCCAGCGGGTGGTCCGGGGCGACCGCGGCGACCAGCCGGCCCCGGGCGAGCTCGCGGGCCGTCACGCCCTCGGGCCGGAAGGTGGTGGGCAGTCCCAGGAAGGCGACGTCCAGGACCCCTCGGCGGACCTGCTCGACCAGGTCCTTGCTGGCGCCGACCCGCAGCCCGATCCGCACCCGCGGGTGCCGGCCGCGGAACTCGCGCAGCCCGGCCGGAATGTCCACCGCGGTGACGGTCGAGATCAGCCCGACCGCGAGCCGCCCGCGCACCTCGCCGACCGCCGCCGCGACCTCGGCCGCCGCCCGCTCGGCCGCCTCCAGGCACTGCCGGGCGGCGGGCAGGAACGCCTCCCCGGCGGAGGTCAACCGGACCCTGCGGCTGGTGCGTTCGAACAGGCGGGCGCCCAGCTCGTGTTCGAGCCGGGCGATCTGGTGGCTGAGCGCCGACTGCACGACCAGGCAGCGCTCGGCGGCCCGGGTGAAGCTCAGCGTCTCGGCGACCGCGAGGACGTAGCGCACCTGCTGGAGTTCCATGCGATCCATCGTGGAACGAGATCGATGGGCTGACAAGCATGTGTTGGACTCATCGATCGGGCCGGGGCGAGACTGCCGGACATGAGAGCGAACACCGGCACCATCCCGACCGTCAGCCCGCTCGACCCCCCTTCCCCGTCCGCTGGTTCGCCCCGGGACGGCAGCGGCCGGGGCCCGGGCGCCGGCGTCCTGCGCCGCACCGCGCTCACCGCGCTCGCCCCGGCGGTGTGGGGCACCACCTACGTGGTCACCACCGAGCTGCTGCCGCAGGGGCACCCGGCGTTCGCCGGCCTGCTGCGCGCCCTGCCCGCCGGGCTGATCGCCCTGGCCCTCACCCGGACGCTGCCGCGCGGCGCCTGGTGGGGCAAGGCCGCCGTGCTCGGCGTGCTGAACATCGGGCTGTTCCTGCCGCTGCTCTTCACCGCCGCCGAACGCCTGCCCGGGGGCGTGGCCGCCACCCTCGGCGCCGCCCAGCCCATGATCGTCGCCCTGCTCACCGTCCCGGTGCTCCGCCAGCGGCTCTCCCCGCGGCGGCTCGGCTGGGGGCTGGTCGGCGTGGCCGGCGTCGGACTGGTGGTGATCGGACCGAGCGCGGCACTGGACGCCGTCGGCGTGGCGGCCGGCCTCGGCGGCGCCGCCACCATGGCCCTCGGCGTCACGCTCACCAAGCGCTGGGGCCGCCCCGAGGGCGTCGGCCCGCTCGCGCTGACCGGCTGGCAACTCACCGCCGGCGGCCTGTTCCTGCTGCCCCTCGCCTTCCTGTTCGAGGGTGCGCCCCCGGCGGTCGACGGCCGGGCCGCGCTCGGCTACCTGTGGCTCGGCCTGGTCGGCGGGCTGCTCACCTACGCGCTCTGGTTCCAGGGCATCGGCCGGCTCCCGGTCACCGGCGTCGCGGTGCTCGGCCTGCTGTCGCCGCTGGTCGCGGCGGTGCTCGGTGCGCTGCTGCTGGGGCAGACCCTCGGTCCGGTGCAACTGCTGGGCTTCGCGCTGGCCCTGGCCTCGATCGTGGCCGGCCAGCTGCCCGAACGGCGGGCCGTCGCCCGCGCCTGAACGGGCGCGCGGGCCGGACTCAGACCCGGCGGATGGTGCTGATCGTCAGCGCGTCGACCGCCATGGTGCGGACCGGGGCCCCGGGCTTCGGCGCGTGCACCACGGTGCCGTTGCCGATGTACATCGCGACGTGGTCCTGGGCGCCGTGCACGTT
The DNA here is from genome assembly GCF_053603035.1 of Kitasatospora sp. NPDC004272. Lineage (NCBI taxonomy): Bacteria > Bacillati > Actinomycetota > Actinomycetes > Kitasatosporales > Streptomycetaceae > Kitasatospora > Kitasatospora sp. NPDC004272. Next base: position 61,592 of record NZ_JBSGET010000018.1, read on the forward strand.
GTAGATCACCAGGTCGCCCGGCCGGGCGTTGTGCCAGTCGCGGCCCACGCTGCTGCCGACCCCGGCCTGCTCCTGCGAGGTGCGCGGCAGGTGGACGCCGGCCTGGGCGTACGCGTACACCATCAGCCCGGAGCAGTCGAAGCTGTTCGGGCCCTGGGCGCCCCAGACGTACGGCTTGCCCCGCTGGTCGAGCGCGACGTCCACGGCGGTCTGGGCGGCGGCGCTGCTCGCCTTCGGGAGGGTGGAGATGTCGATCCGGCTGGAGTCGCGCGAGGCGGTGCCCGCGCCGTCCGCCAGGATCGCGGCCCGGTCGGCGGCGCTGAGCCGGTTGAGCAGTCGGCGCGACTCGGCGAGCTTGGACTGCACCTCGATCTTGGTGTCGTTCAGCGTCCGGGTCTCGCCGTCCAGCTCGGCCAGGACCGCCGCGGTCTCCTGCTTCTGCTGGTCCAGGCGGCGCTGCTGGTCCTTGAGCGCCTTGAGGACCTCGCTCTGGGTGCTGGCGGCCTGGTCGAAGGAGGACGCCTTGGCGAGGTACTGGTCAGGGTCGGCGGAGAGCATCAGCTGCATCGACGGGTCGACACCGCCCTGCCGGTACTCGTCGGCGGCCACCTGCGCGAGCCCCGCGGACAGTTCGGTCAGCTGCTCCTGGCTCCGGGCCACCTGGTCCTGCAACTGGCCGGCCTGCTGGCGCAGCTGGTCGGCCCGCTCCTTGGCGCCGTTGTACTTCTCGGTGGCCTGCTCCATCTCCTCGGAGAGCTTGTCGACCTGGGCCTTGACCTCGTCCTTGGACGGCTGGGCCGGTGCCGCCTGGGCACCGACCTGAGCCGAGAGGGCCACCGCGGTCACGGCGGCACCCGTGAGGGCGACCACCCGGGCGCGACTCGGCTGCTTGGGACGGCGGTGGGAGGCCATCGAGGCTCCTTCTTCCGGTCGGACTCATTCGTTCGAGTGATCGTACGAATGTGAGTTTGAAGCCAGACCGTAATGAAATACCGGCGCCGCGTCCACTCCCGCACCGTCGAACCCGACCGTCCCGGTGGAGCGCTGACCGTTCGTCAGCCGGTGGTGGCACGGGAGGAGCGTCGATCCACGGGGCGTCACACGGGAGGGAACCGGTCGGCGAACGGCCGCCGCACGGCTCGCGGACCGCTCCGGGCGAGTGGCGTCGGGTGCGGCGGGCGGTGAGCACGGTGGGCACCCCGGGCGGGGTGGCCGGTGGGGACCGACGCAGAATGGGTGCGTGTTCGAACTGACCGCGGAGGAAGAACTCCGCACCGCCACCGACGACGACAGCGTGCTGGTCTGGGCCGCCCAGGGCTTCACCGGCGGCGCCCGCGCCTGGGCCCGCGGCCGGGCCGTCGCCGTCGCCTCCCCCGCCCTCTCCGGGCGCGACCGGATCGCCGTCCGCGGCCCCGTCGAGGACCTGCTGCCGCTGCTGGACGAGCTGATGGCCCTCGTCGGCCCGAGCTACCGCCCGTTCGGTGACGCCGGGCTGCTCGCCGAACTCTGCGCCCGCCGCGAGGGCCTCGAACTCAGCGGGCGCTTCGGGTGGATGCAGCGCACCGCGGCCGGCCTGCCGCCGCTCGACGGCGCCGGGGCGGTCGGTGCCGGGGCGGTCAGTGTCGGGACGGTCGGGGTGGTCGGTGCCGGGGTGGTCGGGGCGGAGGCGTTCGGGACGGGTGCGTTCGCGGGCCGGGTGGCGGGCGAGGGTGTCGGCGGTCGGGGCCGGGCCGCCGCGCACTGGCTCGCGCCCGGCGAACTGGACGAGGCCGCGGAGCTGATCGACCGCCACTTCCCCGCCTCGCACGCCCACCCGCACCGGCCGGGCGTCCGGGCCTGGGCGGGCGTCCGGGACGAGGCGGGACGGCTGACCGCCGTCGCCGCCGACGCCTGGCCCGCCCCCGCCGTCGGCCTGCTCGCCGGGGTCGTCAGCGATCCCGTGCACGGGCGCGGACGCGGGCACGCGGCGGCGGCCTGCCGACTGGTGCTCGACGGGATCCTCGGGCGTTCGCCGTGCGCGGCGCTGATGGTGGACGCCTGGAACGAACCGGCGATCGGGCTCTACCGGCGGCTCGGGCTCGAACACCGGACGCTCGACGCGGCCGCGCAGCGCTGACCGCAGGGGACCGGGGCCGCGGCCGGGGGCAGGCCAGGGCGGGGCGGAGCGGACGGACGGACGAGCGGGTGGACGTACGGACACGCGGTGCGTGCGGCACAGAAACGGCGCTGCGGTGGCGGGGATCGTCACCGGCGGTCGCTGGCGTGTTCGCATGACCGATGCCGAGCGCGATCTGCGCCGTCTGCTGCCCAGCGGGGAGCCGAGTGCCGTGGCCGATCTGCTGCCGACCGGACGGCTGGTCAGCCCCGGGGAGGACGAGGAGGGCCTGGCCCCCGTGCTCTGGCTGAGCGACGGGCCCGCGCCGTTCGGGCTGTGGGAGGGACTGCACCGCGAGCACCCGCGCAGTGGTCTGTGGCCGCTGCTGCTCGCACCGCTGCGGGCGGGGGAGGAGGAGTTCCGGCCGTGGCGGACGGGCGAGCTCAGCACCGTCTCGGCCAGCGAGCCCGACTGGTACGACCCGGCCGCGCTGCTGCGCACCGGCTGGGAGTACTCGACGCTCGTGGACTCCGACGGTGAACCGCTCGACCCGGAGGAGAGCTCCGAACTCGGGCGCTCCGTCGCCCCGTTCCTCGACGGCTGGCCCGGCACCGCGCCCGCCGCCGGGAGCGTCGGCGACCCCGACGGGGCGGCCCGGGCACTCGCCCGGGAGTTGTGCGCGGGCGACGCGGGACTGCGGATCGGCCTGGTCGCCACCGCCACCGGGGCCGAGGCGCTGACCGCCTGCGGGTGGTGCGGCCCGGTCAACCACGAGGACGACATCGCCAAGGTGTCCGCCGTCCTGCTGGACTGGGAGCGTCGCTACGGCACCCGGCTGGTCCAGGCCGGCTTCGCGGAACTGGAGTTGAGCGTGCCCGCCCCGCCCGAGGGCGCGGGGAGCGCGCTCCGGATCGCCGCCGAGCACTTCGCGTTCTGTCCCGACAACGTCTTCCAGGGCGCGGGCACGCTCACCGAGTACGCCGCCGGACTGGTCGGGGCGGGGCGGTGGTCGTTCTGGTGGGACTGACCGGCCCCCGCAGCCGGAGCGTCCCCGGGACCTCTCGGTTTCCCGCGCGCCACTCCTGCCTTACCGTCAACTTCGTTTGATCGTGGTCCGCCCGCAGGGGTGAAGAATCGCACGAAGATTCGCCCCGCTGGGTGGTTTGGTCTTCGGAGGACAAGGTTCCCGCCCCTGCGGCCCCTAGGGTTGCCGACGAGACGAAAGCAGTACGGGTCGGGCCGAAACGCCCAGGGGGGAGCAAACCATGACGGAAACGATCAGGACGAACGCCGACGCCGCCGGGAGCGCGGCCGGGGCGGGCACCGCACGGGCCGGAGCGGACTCGATGCTGCGCCGCACCCTGGGCGAGCAGCGGATCGCGCTGGTCGCCTGGCGGCTGCTGGTCCTGCAGAACGCGCATCCGGCGGTCGGCGCCGGGGTCAGCCAACTGTCCACCTACCGCAACCACCCGTGGCGGCGGATCGAGCACACCATGGACAGCGGCCGCCGCCTGTTCTTCTCCGACCGGGAGGCACTGCGCCGGGAGATCCAGCGGCTCGAACGGAGCCACCACCGGATCTCCGGCACCGACGACCGGGGCCGCCCCTACACCGCGCTCGACCCCGCCGTCCGGGTCTGGGTGCTGGTGACCCTCTACGAGGCGATGACCGCCCTGCGGGCACTCTCCGGGCGCCCGCTGCGCCCCGCCCAACTTGACCGGCTCTACCGGGAGTTCCGCGAGGTCTGCACCGCCTTCGAACTCCCCGACGAACTGTTCCCGCCCACCGCCGCCGACGTCTCCGGATACATCCGCGCCACCATCCGGGACACCCTGGAACTCACCGAAGCCGCTCAGGACATGCTGTACACCGTCCTGACCCGCGCACCCGCCCCGCGCCGCCTCGGCCGACTGCGACCCGCCTGGCCGCTGCTGCGCCGGATCGTCGCCCGCTTCCTGACCGCACTCACCCTGGCCGACCTGCCACCGGAGTTCCGCGCCAAGTTCGGCCTGCCGCGCAGCCGGGGCGCGGCGGTGCTCTCCTGGTTCGTCCACCGCGGTGCCCGGACGGTGGCGCTGCAACTGCCCGACCACCTGCGCTACCGCACGCTGCCCAGCGGCGACCGGGCCCGGCCGCCGCAGGCCGCCGCACCCCGCCGCGCCCGCAGGCCACGACCACGCCGGGACAACCGGCCGGGGCGGATCGCCGCCTTCTACCGCCAGGTGATGGACCAGACCGGTGACGGGCGGCTCACCTCCGCCGACTTCGAGGCGATGGCGCACAACATCTGCTGGCCGCTGGAACTGGACCAGGCCGGAGAATCCGCCGTGTACGCGGCCTTCGACACCTGGTGGCACCACCTGCTGGCCACCATGGACGCCGACGGGAACGGGGAGATCTCCTGCGAGGAGTTCGTCACCGCCATGCTGGCCGGCACCGACCGCGACCCGGCCTACCTCGACCAGGGCCTGCACGTCGCCGTCCGTGCCATGTTCCACGCCGCCGACCGCGACCACAGCGGCCTGCTGGACGCCGAGGAGTACCGCACCCTGTTCGGCGGCTCCCGCGTCCACCCGGCCGAACTGACCCACGGCTTCCGTCAGCTGGACACCGACGGGGACGGACAGATCACCGAGGAGGAGTTCGTGAAGGGGTTCACCGAGTTCTTCACCGCCCGCACGGAGAGCGTCGCCGGCACTCAGCTGCTCGGCCGACCATGACGGCCTGACCCCGCGACCGGGCCGGTCACGGCCGACGAGGGAGGGCAAGCAGCGCTGCGGCCGCCACCGCGTTCCGATCCTTGACAACTGCACAGTGCGACGGAGCCCGTGCGCGCCGGGAGGACGGAGAGGGCGAGCCGGCCGTCGGAGGGGGTGGGAGGCTGGACGGGGCCACGCCGGAGCAGGCAGTTGGTGGCGGAGTTGCCGAGTTACCGGCCGATCGCGCTCTGAACCCGGCAGAGCAGTGACGGCAGAGGTTCGTCGACACCGTTGGGCCGTCCCCTCCACAGGGGGGGAGGGGACGGCCCAACGGCTCGGGGCGGGACGGTACAAGGACCGTCAGCGGGTGGTGGGGCGGGAGCGGAGCAGGGCGCGGCCCGGGAGGGCGGTGGCGGCGAGGCAGAGCAGGGCCGTTCCGGCGGCGAGCGGGAGGGCCGTGCCGAGCGGGACGTGGGGGGAGGAGGAGGTGAGAGCACGGGTGATCGGGGTGAGGGTGGTCCAGGCGATGGCGGCGCCGGTGGCCAGGCCGATCACGGCGATCAGCAGGGCCTCCCAGCGGAGCATCGCGCGGACCTGGCGGCGGGTGGTGCCCGCCAACCGCAGCAGGGAGATCTCGCGGCGGCGGTCCAGCACCGTCATCACCAGGGTGTTGGCGGCGCTCAGTGCCGCGAAGCCCGCCAGCACGGCAGCCATCACGTTGTTCGCCCAAGCGCCCAGTTCGCGCTGCCGGTCCGCCTGTGCCGCGTAGCCCTGGCGGTCCGTCACCGACAGCCCGCCGGGGGCGAGCCCGGAGAGGGCCTCGGCGGTGGCGGCCCGGTCCGTGCCCGGGGCCTGCGCGACCAACAGTTGGGTCGGGTAGGAGGACGTGCTGTGCGCGGCGGAGGTGGCACCGGGGAGCAGCGCCTCGCCGAGGCCGAGGCCCCGGCCGTAGGTGGCGACCACCGTCGGCTCGACCCGGGTGCCGTCACCGAGCCAGAGCGGGGCCCGCTCACCGACCCGGACGCCGAGGCTGTCGGCGAGCGTCGAGTCCAGCGCGATGGTGTCCGCGGAACCGGACAGGTCGGCCAGCGAACCGGAGGTGACACCCAGGTCCAGTACCGACGGCAGGGCCGCCAGGTCACCGTCCACGCCCAGTGCGGTGGCCGTGCCCAGGACGTCGCCGGACTGCTGGTACACCAGCCCGGTCGGCCGCAGGGCGACCGCCGCGGTCACCCCGGGAACCTGCCCGGCCCGCTCCACCGTGCCCGCCGGCAGACCGGGGCGGCCGGGCTGCGCGGTCACCACCAGGTCGGCCGTCAGCCCCTGGCGGACGTGCTCGGCCGCGGTGTGCTGCAGGCTCGACTGCAGGAACACCAGCGTGCCGCAGAACGCCGTCACCATCACGATCGGCACGGTCGCCGAAGCCAGCCGCCGGGACGAGGCCCGGGCGTTGTCCGCGGCCAGCGAAGCCGGCGCCCCGCCCGCCCGCAGCAGCACGCCGAACAGGCCCACCGCGCCGCGCACCAGCCACGGGCCGAGCAGCGCCACCGAGACCAGGAAGCACAGCACCACGCCCAGCGCGGTGTTGGCCGCCGCCTCCCCCGTCAGGTTCGCCGCCACGACCGCGAAGACCACCGCACCCGCCGTGAACACCGCACCCGTCACCGTCCGGGCCACCCCGGGGCGACCCGGCCCCGCAGTCGCCTCGCCGAGCGCCTGGGAAGGCCGCATCCGGGCGCTGCGCCGGGCCGCGAACCACCCGGCCGCCAGCGCCGTCACCGTGCACGCCGCGACGGCGGCCAGCACCGGCAGCGGGCCGACCCCGAGCACCACGTCCGGGGGCACCGCACCGCGCGAGACCAACTCGCCGAACCACCAGCGGGCCAGCGCCAGACCGGGCAGCACACCGATCGCCGCGGCCACCGGGGCCACCAGCGCCGCCTCCGCGGCGATCGACCGGCGGATCTGGCGGGGCGTCGCCCCGATGGTGCGCAGCAGCGCGAACTCCCGGGCCCGCTGGCCGGTCGCCAGGGCGATCGTCCCGGCCACCACGAACACCGCCGTCATGGCCGCGATCCCGCCGAAGGACCCGCCGATCCCCGTCAGCATCTCCTTGGCCCCGTACAGCGCGGGTTGCTCCACCGCGCCGCGCTGCCGGTCCGTCGACACCTGGGCCCGCCCGTCCAGCGAGTGGCGCAGTTCGTCGGCGAGGCCCCGCGGGTCGGTGCCCGGGGCGGGCCGCACCACGATCGCGTCGATCCGGCCCGGGTGCCCGGAGATCCGGTCGGCGGTGGAGTCGGAGAACCACACCGTGGCCGATCCGGGCTGCGCCTCGGCCAGGCCGGAGACCCGGTAGGCGGCACTGCCCGCGGGGGTGGTGAGGGTGAGGGTGTCGCCGGGGGCGAGGTGCGCGGCGCGGGCACTGGCGGTGTCCAGCACCAGTTCCCCGTCGGCGGGCGCCCGGCCCTCGGCCAGCCGCTCGCCCGGGGCGATGCCCAGCGCGCCCCAGCCCCGGCCGGTGAGCCCGGAACCGTCGGACAGCCCGTCCCCGCCGACCGGTCCGGAAGGGCCGGACCGGCCGGTGCCGGTGGCCGACACCTGGAACGCGGAGTCCGGCAGGGCCCGGTCGACGCCCGGCAGGGACGCCACGGTGGCGGTCAACCCGCTGTCCAGCCGGGCCCGTTCGGGGAGCGACTGGCTGATCGTCTCGCTGTCCTCGCCGCGCTTGACGGTCGACTTCACCTGCTGGTCCGCCGCCACCACGATCGGTGCGTCGGCGTACCGCACGGGTGCCACGCTCGCCGTCAGGCCGGTCTGCAGCAGCACGCCGCAGGCCGTCACGACGGCGGAGGCGAACAGCAGGGCGAGGAACGTTCCCGCGAAGGACGCGGGGCGGAAGCGCACGGCGGCGCGGGCCAGTCCGTTGCTCATGCGGTCGGCTCCAGGGTGCGGGTGGCGGTCGGTCGGGCGGTGGCGGGCCCGGGACAGCGGGCCGCGCGGGGGAGAGTCATGCGGGGGAGGGTCATGCGGCGGCCGTCGCGGGGGTGGCGGAGAGGGTGAGCATCCGGTCGGCGACGGCGCGCGGGTCGGGATGGCGGATCTCGCCGGCGAGGGCGCCGCCGGCCAGGAAGACCGCGCGGTCGGAGAAGGAGGCGGCGACCGGGTCGTGCGTGACCATCACGACCGTCGCGCCCAGGCCGTCCACCGCGTCCCGCAGGAGGCCGAGGACCTCGTGGGCGCTGCGGGTGTCGAGCGCGCCGGTCGGCTCGTCCGCGAAGATCACGTCGGGGCCGGTGACCAGCGCGCGGGCCAGCGCCACGCGCTGCTGCTGGCCGCCGGAGAGCTGCCCGGGGCGGCGCGAGGCGTGCTGGTCCAGGCCGACCCGGGACAGCAGTTCGCGGGCCCGGGCCCGGTCCTGCCGCAGACCGGCCAGACGCTGCGGCAGCAGCACGTTCTGAAGGACCGTCAGGGACGGCAGCAGGTTGAAGGACTGGAAGACGAAACCGATCCGGGTGCGCCGCAGCTTGGTCAGCCGGTCCTCGCCGAGCGAGCTGATTTCCTGCCCGGCCAGGAACACCTGGCCCGCGTCCGGTCGGTCCAGGCCCGCCGCGCACTGCAGGAAGGTGCTCTTGCCGGAGCCGGACGGTCCCATCACGGCCGTGAAGGTGCCCGCTTCGAGCACCAGGTCGACGTCGGCGAGCGCACGCACCGCGTTCGTGCCGCGCCCGTAACTGCGGCGCACCGCGCGCAACTCCACGGCGGGCACCCCGGTGGCGGGCCGGGCGGGCCCGGGGGCGGCGGACGGGGCGGGCCGGCCGGAGGCGGAACGGCGCAGGCGGGGCGACATGGTGGAGCCTTCCTCGGAGACGGCGCCCCGGCGGTCTCGCTCCGGGACACCGTCAACGCTAGGAAACTCGCAGGTCACCCGCCATGAAGGCGGCCGGTGGCTTCGGGGTGGGGGTATCCCCACCCCCGTGGGGCGGGCAGCCCCCGGCGCGCCCCGTCGGTCAGACCGGCTTCGCGGCCGAGGCCGGCAACTGGTTGGTGGCGGCCAGTACCTCGCTGTGGAGCTCCGCGCCCGCGATGCGGCGCAGTTCGGCGATCTCGGGGTCGGCGACCGACACCGTGAGGGTGTAGGGCGCGGGCCCGGTGATGGTGCGGTGGTCGTCGGTGACCGGCGCCAGGCCGGCGGCCAGGGCCTGCGCGTCGACGCCCGGGCAGAGGGCGGCGGCGGGCAGCACCACGTGGGCGGAGGCGCCGGCCCCGGTGACCAGCCAGCCCCGGCCGTCGGGGGTGTGGGCGGCGTCCTCCACCGCGCCGGTCAGCCCGTAGGCGGCGGCCACCACACCGTTGGGCCCCTCGATCTCGACCGCCACGCCCGCGCTGCCCAGGGGTGCGGGGAGCGCCAGAGCGGTGTCCGAGCCGGAGCCGAGCTGCAGGTCGAAGACGAACTCGCCGGGCTGGTCGGCGCCCGCCTGCCGGTACCCGTAGGAGGCGAAGCGCAGCCAGGGGCCGGTGGGCTCCCCGGTGGGGACCGCATCGGCGGCGGCCGGGAAGCGGTGGTAGCCGTGTTGCCCGCACTTGCTGCCGGCGAACGTGCCGCCGTCCGGAAGCGCCCGGTCGGCGGCGGGGCGGGGGCTGCCCGGCCGGGGGCCGGCGGCGGTGACCTGCGGGGTGTGCGCCCGGTTCGGGCCGAACAGCAGACCGCCGACCACCAGCAGGACGATCAGGGTGCCGAGCACGGCCGTCCAGCGCTCGCCCCGGCTGAGCGTGCGGAACCGGGTGCCGAGCGGATCGCCGTCGCGGCGGCGCGGCCGGCGGAGGCGGAGGAAGCGCCCGGACCGCCCGGTGGAGCGGTTCCGGCGGGCCCGGGCCGGGCCGTCCACGGACCAGCGGCGGCCGCCCGGGTCGACCGGGGGTTCGCGGCGCCAGCGTTCGGCGAGCATCCGGGCCCGGGCGGACGGTTCGTTCACGGTGGCGGCACGGACGAAGTCCTCGTCCAGGACCAGACCTTCGAACGGGTCCGGGGGCTCGATGGCATCGGGCGGGCGGCGGTCGGGCATTGCGCCAGTATGCCCGCCGGAAGAGCCGTCGCGGGACTATGTTCTGGATCACGGACGCGGCAATCCGGAAAGGTCCCGGTGGGGTCCGCCGTCCGGGGAGGACGACTGCGGTGCCGCAGATCCTGATCGACCACTCGCCGGGCCTGGAATTCGACGTGCTGGGCTTCGCCAAGGAGGTGCACCAGTTGATTCCCGAGGTCATCGAGACCCGGGCGGCCGACTGCAAGACGCTGGTGCGTCCGGCCGCGCGGCACCTGGTCGGCGACGGCGCCTCGACGGAGGCCGTGGTGCTGGTGGAGATCAAGATCCTGGCCGGCCGCAGCGCCGAGGCCAGGAGCACCCTCTCGGCCCGGGTGACCGATCTGCTGCGCGGGTACGTCCGGGTGCCGGCCGCGTTCGGTGTGGAGATCACCGAACTGGACCGGGAGAGCTACGTGTTCGTGCACCACCCCGGCCGGTGAGGGACGGGTCCGGTGCTCCTGGCGGGGCGCCGGGCCACGCGAGGTGGGGTCGATCGGTCGACCGTTGACCCGCCCCGCCTGGAGGGCCGGATCGTTTTCCTCGGCCGGAGGCAGGGGAGGCGGCTGCAGGGGAAGCTCGGGCGGCCGGGGACGGCACCCGCCGGGCGGCGGTGGCGGGGGCCGGGGTGGGATGGCGGGAGGGAAAAGGGGACCGGGCGGGCCTGCGGGGTCAGGCGGGGCACCGGCAGGGATCAGGCGGGGATCAGGCGGGGACCGGCTGGCGGGACGTCACGGCCGGGGCGTCACGAGCAGTGCGTCACAGGCCGGGGGTGGATTCGTCGAAGAGCAGGCAGCGGGCCCGGTCGTCCAGGTCGAGGGTGCGTCCGGAGATCACCTGGCGGCCCTGTTCGTCCACCTCCCGCGCGGTGTGGTGGATGCCCTTCGCCCGGCTCAGGTCGGGGACGCGGGCGGTGCGTTCCGGGTAGCCGCTGCCCGGGAGGAAGATCAGGTACTCCCAGTCGCGGGCCGGGTTGTGCACCGTGGAGCAGGAGTTGGGTGACAGCCGGATGGTGACGAAGTCCTTGTCGTTGGCCACCGCCGAGCGTCCGAATCCGAGCACTCCCGTGCGGGTCAGGTCCAGCCGCGGGGTGGCGGTGCGCTTCTCCTGTTCGAACACCCAGATCCGGCCGGGCTCCTGTTCGTTGTAGTCCTCGTGCTCGTAGAGGCAGAACGCGTCGGCCGGGCAGGCGGCGACGCCTTGTCCGCGCACCAGGTGGGCGCCGGAGCGCTGGGCGGTGGCCGCGTTCGCGGGGCTCGCGGTGACGGCCAGCAGGAGCAGTCCGGCCGAGGCGCGAGTGATCATCTTTTCCATGTCCCACCCAACGAGACCCGGGCGGGCCGGGCACGCGGGCGCCCGGCTTTCATGACGGTCCGTCACCCGAGCGGCGGCTTTCCTCACTCAGAGCGACGATTCGGTGTTGAAGTGTCACTGCGGGGTGGTGGGTTTCACCCGGTGAACAGGCGAGCGAGCGGTTCGGGCGGTGGTCGGGCGGCGCGGCGCGGTCCCCGGCCCGGGGCCGGTTCAGGGCCTGCGGAGCAGGAGTTGCCCGCCGGGGCCGGCGGGGGAGCGGCGGGCGGTCCCGCCCCGGCAACGTACGACCCGGGGCGGGACCGGGAAATCGGCGTGTCGGGTGGGCGGTCGGTGGTGCATGCTCGCGGGATGCTGCTGACCTGGATCGCCGAAGTGGCGGACGAACCGCTGGTGCTCAACCCCGACCGTCCGCCGGAGGAGTGGGAGACCAACACCTGGTTGATCGGCCCGGACGACGGGCCCGCCCCGTCGGTCGCCGAGGTGGTCGCCGCGTTCCGGGGCACCGCGGACGGGATCCGGCGGCGGATCGCGGACCTGCCCTACGACGGGCCCGCCACCTTCTACGTCTGGCACGACGAGCTGGCCGGTCAACTGCGCTGCTCCACCGGCTCGGTGGGGCCGGACCGGCTGCCCTTCGGCGGTCCGTACTACCCGGTGGAGGAACTGGAGCCGATCGTCGAGGGGTACCTGGCCGACGAGGACCCGGGTGTCGTGCACCTGGACGAACTGCGGGATCCCGATGACGAGGCAGAAGGGGAGCCGCGGCCGTTCCCGGTCTGGGTCGCCGCGGTCGGTGCGTAGCGCGGGAGCGGCGGCCCGGGGCGGCCTTGCTTGTGCCGCTGCTCGGGGCGTGTCTATGTTGAGCGGGAGTTCGATCGTTCGGCAGGATGCAAGAAGAGGTGCAGCGGCACGATGTGTGGCCCCCGCCCGGCAGTGTGGCACGGGAGCGGAACCGGTTCGACCGGCGTTCCGCGGGCGAAGGAGGCGTGAGGTGACCGGCACCCCGGACGCCATCGGCGCCCTGCTCGGATCCGGCCCCCGGCGGGCCGTCCCGCTGCCCGAACCGGCCGAACGCGAACGCCTGCGCGTGCGGTACGGCCTGGGCAAGACCGAGACCGCGCAGGCCCTCGGCATCAGCACCAGCACCCTCACCGCCTGGGAGCAGGGCCGCCGCGACCCCCAGGGCGAGGGCCGCGCCGCGTACGCGCGCCTGCTGGAGGGCATCGCCGCGCAACTCGGGGCGGAGGAGGGCGGCGAGGGGCCCGCGGAGCCCGAGGCGGCCCCAGTTCCGGAGCTGGCCCCGGCCCCGGAGCCCGAGGCGGCCCCGGAGCCGGAGATCGCGGTGGAGCCGGAACCCGGGCCGGGGCCGGGGCCGGCGGTGATGCTCGACCAGCATCCGGACGGTTCGCTGGTGATGGCCGCGGCCGCGCCGTGCGTGCAGTGCGGGCAGCTGTCGGTGTACCGCGCGCAGGGCAGGCCGATGCACCTGGGCGGTTTCTGCCGTCCGCCCGTGGCCGGGTCCGCGCCCGCTCCGGTGGCCGCGCCCGCTCCGGCGCCCGTGGTCGCGCCCGTGCCCGCCGCCGGACCCGCGCCCGTTGCCGCGCCGGTGGCGAAGGCCGCGGTCGGGCGGGGGACGGGCGGGGCGACCCGGGGCGGGGGCGGGAAGGCGCGCAAGGCCGTGGAGGCGGAGGACTGGGAGCAGGCGGCCGCCGCGCGGTTCCCCGGCGGGCCGTTGGCCGTGGTGGAGGTGGCGGCGGACGGGCGCGGGCTGGTGGCGTACGGCGCGGACGGCGCGGAGCTGGCGGGGGAACCGCCGACCGGGCCGGGCGTGGCCGGGCTGCTGGAGTGGGCGCTGGCGGCCCGTCTCGGATCGGCGCGGCTGCACCGGTACGGCAAGGACGGCGACCCGCTGGTGGTGCTGACCGACGCCGCCGCCACCGAACTCGGCCTGCCGCCCGCCGGGCGCGACGAGAAGACCCAGTACGTGCCCCGGCTCGGCCGGCTGCCCGACACCCACAAGCAGGTCAAGGCGCTGGCGAAGGACGGCTGGCAGCTGACCCGGCGCGGCTTCGGCCCCTGGGCCCGGATCTACCGCGAGCCCGAGGCCGGACGCCGCCAGTGCGTGCAGCTGTGCGTGCTCCCCTGGGGCGCGCTGGACGGCGGCGGCTGGAAGCTCCCGGCGGGCCTCGCCGCCCCCGAACTCGCCCGCCTGCTCGGCACGTACGCCACCCGGGTGCACACCCCGCGCGGCTCCACCGCCGTCTCCGGGCTGGAACTCGTCACCGCGCTGCGCCCGCCGACCCGGCCGGTGCGCACCGGTAGCGGCTGGACGTCCGGCCCGGTGGAGGGCTCCCGCTCCCGGGCGTTCGACGCCGCGCCGCCCGAGGTGCCGGACGAGCACCCGCTGGCCGCCGAGCGCGAGGACGACGCCGTCCTGGTCACCGAAGCCTGGGACTGGCACCGTCCGCTCACCGACCGCGAGCAGACCGCGCCGTTCGCCGTCGGCCTCGACGTCAACATGGCCTTCCTGGCCGCCGCCGGGCGGCTCAACGTCCCGCTCTCCGAGCCGGTCCACGAGCTGAACCCGGTCTTCGACAAGAAGACCCCCGGCAGTTGGCGCGCCGACCTCAGCGGCCTCGTCCTCGACCCGCTGCTGCCCAACCCGTTCACCGCCGACGGCGGCGCGCCCACCGGCCCCGCCTGGTACAGCACCGCCAAACTCGCCTACGCCGTCGAGCTCGGCGCCGACGTCCGCCCCAGCGAGGGCTGGCTGCGCCACGAGTCGGGCCCCTACCTCGACCCGTGGCACAAGCGGCTGCGGCAGGCGTACGTCGACACCATGGCCGCGCTCGGCGTCCCGCTCGACCTCGCCGACCGGGACCCGGCGGCCTTCCTGGACGCGATGGCCGCGCTCGGCGGGGGCGACCCGGCCGAACTGGCCGTGCTCGGCGCGATCAAGCAGACCGCCAAGGGCACCATCGGCAAGTTCCGCGAGCGCCCGCGCGGCTTGGGCTACCGCCCCGGCCAGCGCTGGGCCGCCCTCGACCGCCCCACCTGGGACCCGCTGGTGCGCGCCCTGGTGATCGACACCGCCACCGTCAACCTGCACCGCAAACTCGTCCGGCTGCACGCCGAACTCGGTACCCCGCCGTTCGCCGTGCTCTCCGACTGCGCGGTCTTCGCCGCCCCCGGGCCGTCCGCGCCGGACGTGCTGCGCCGCCCCGACGGCGGCCTCAGCACCGCGCTGCGGCTCGGCGTCTCGCCCGGGCACGTCAAGTTCGAGGGCAGCCGGCCGCTCGCCGAGGTCCGCGAACTGCTCGCCGACGGCGCCAACCCGGCCCGGCACATCAAGACCGGCGGCCTGGTCTCCGCCGACGAGTGATCCACCACTGCCGACAGAACCACTGCCGACAGAACCGCCGCCGACAGAACCACCGACCAACGAACCGTTCCGGCCCAGCAGCGAGGAAGTGACGCCCCGTGGGGGAGATCGACGAAGGACTCGAACGGGTCGAGCGGACCAAGCCGATCCCGCGCACCGTGCCCGCCCGGGTCCGGTACCTGGTCAAGCGGGCCAAGGGCTCCACCCGGGCGGTCGCCGCCGAACTCGGGGTCTCCCAGCGGACCGTGCAGCGCTGGCTCAAGGGCGCCATCGCCCCCAAGCCGGACGCCGCCCGCCGGATCGAGGAGAGGGTGCGGGCCACCTGGCAGCCCGGCGTCCGCCGCCGGGTCCGCCGCCGGGCCGAGGAGCAGGGCTTCATGCTGCACATCCAGGCCCGGTTCGGCTACAGCGCGGCGGGCGGATCGACGGACGACCCGCGCGAACGGCTGATCACCCAGCACCTGCCCGGCGACGTCGCCCGCGAGCTGTACGCCGCCCGGGACGCCGGGGCGAGCGAGGCCGCGCAGCAGCGGATCCTGGCCGGCGCCCTCCAGGACCACTACTTCAAGGACCGGGGCCGCCGGGCCGACGGCCTGACCGCCGAGATCAACGACCTCGGCTGGCTGGAACTGGAGCTCTGAGCCGCCGTCACCTCCCCGGGTCGGCAGCCGGTGGTGACTGAGTGCTTCAGTTGGCGGATGAGCGGATGAGCGGATGAGTTGGCGAGCTGAGTGTGCGGCATCGATGACGATGGCGAGTTGGTCGGCCTGGTGGTCGAGTAGCGCCTTCAGCTCGCGGTGACGGGCATCCTGCAGGGGCAGATTCCGCAGGCCAGCGTGGCGGGCGGCGCGAATCTGGTCGGGGCCGTCCCTGACCGGGAGTCAGGGACGGCCCAGGGCCGAAGCCGGGGTGATTCCCGATGCACCGTCGGCTGGTCGAACGACACCATGATCGAGGACGTTCGACCGGCGTCCGACGTGCTCACCCGGAGGAGACCGATGAACGCCTTCAAGCGACGCCTCACCCCGCTGGCGCTGGCCGCCGCTGCGCTGGTCGCCACCACCGCCACAGCCGCTCCGGCCCTGGCCGCTGGTGCGCCGGCCGTCCAGGCGGACGCCGCCACGCAGAGCGCATCGCCGATCGGTGCCTCCGGGCTCAACACGACGGCTCTGGACGCGGCGGTCGGCCTGCACCCCGGCGACCGGGTGGGTGGTCAGCTGGCCCGGGTCAGCACCCCGGAGCAGATCTGGCGGGGCAGCTCCTCGGACGCCTTCACAGGTCGGCCGATCTCACCCGACGCGCACTTCCACATCGGCAGCATCTCCAAGGCATTCGAGGCCACGGTGGCCCTCCAGCTGGCCGCCGAGGGGAAGCTCGACCTCGACCAGACCGTCCAGCACTACCTGCCCGGCCTCCTGCCCGACAGCTACCGGCCCATCACCGTAAAGCAGTTGCTCAACCACACCAGCGGCCTGCCGGACATGCAGGCGGGAATCCCAAACCCCACCGCCGACCAGCTGATCGGCGAACACCTCCAGTACTTCACCCTCGACGACGTCATCCACTCCAGCCTGCACCCGGCGGACGGCTCGACTCCGCCCCTGCACTTCACCCCGGGCAGCAAGCAGGAGTACAGCTCGCTCGGCTACCGCATCGCCGCCAAGATCATCGAGCAGGTGACCGGCAACTCCTTCGGCGACGAAGTGACCAGCCGGGTGATCCGGCCGCTCCACCTGAACCACACATCCGCCCCCGAGGGCGACACCCGGATGCCCCGGCCGGCCCTGCACGGCTACGTCATCGACTCCACCGGTCGGCCCGTGGACGTCAGCGAACAGGGCGACGACGCCACCGCCGTCATCTCCACCGCCCCTGACCTCGACCGCTTCATCAGCGCCCTGTTCAGCGGCCGACTGCTTGCCCCCGAGCAACTCGACGAGATGTTCGCCGTCCCGCTCGACAGCGCCGGCACCCCCCTCCACTACGCGGACGGCAGCGACTGCAACACCGGCCCCGCCAGGGGCACGGCCTGCTACGGCGCCGGTCTGACGAGCGTCACGCTGCCCGACGGCACCGTCCTGTGGGGCAAGACCGGCCACGACATCGGCTACGCCAGCGGCGTCTTCGCCACCCGCGACCTGAAGCTGCGCACCGTCTACGCCGTCGGCACCTCCACCGCCGACAACGGCGGCTCCCCGGCCGTCGTCAACCGCCTGATCACCGCCCTGCTCACCCCGCCTCAGAAAGTGTGGGGTAATTAGCTGATTACTGATCGTTGAGGTCGTCGGCGAGGCGGCGTGCTGCTTCGGTCTCGATGGGGCCGCGTGGCTCGATCT
>NZ_JBSGET010000019.1:0-78385 GCF_053603035.1 Kitasatospora sp. NPDC004272
CCGCCCCGGGCGGCGCGCCGACCTCCGCCCGCGGCCGTCCCGCCCGGGCCTTCCCCGGCACGACCGAGCAGCGCCCCGGCAGCCGCGCCGACGGCGGCCCCACCGCCCTGCACCCCAGCCGCCGCACCGAGGGCGGCAGCCTGCTGGACGTGGTCCGGGTGGCCATCGTCATCCTCGACACCTCGGGCCGGGTGGTGCTGTGGAGCCCCGCCGCCGAGGAGATGCTCGGCTGGCCCAGCGAGGTGCTGGTCGGCCGCGCCGTCGACGAGCTGATCCCCGACCCGGAGCAGGTGCGGCGCACCCGCGCCGCCCTCCAGGAGACGCTGCGCCGCGGCTCCTGGCACGGCTTCACCCAGATCTCCGACCGGGACGGCCTGCCGGTCGAGGTGGAGGCCCGGCTCTCGCTGCTGGTCGACGGCGACGGCGCCCCGTACGTGCAGGCCGCGCTCACCGAGGCCGCCGCGCTGCGCGCCGTCGAGCGGGACCTCGCGGTCCGCGACGCGCTGTTCGAGCAGTCCCCGCTCGGCATCGCCGTCCTGGACACCGACCTGCGCTACACCGCGGTCAACCGCACCCTGGCCGAGATGAACGGCCTGCCCGCCGAGGAGCACATCGGCCGCACCACCGGCGAGACGCTGCCCGAGCGCTCCGCCGACGAGATCACCGCCGTCCAGCGCCAGGTGCTCGCCACCGGGGAGCCGGTCATCGACGTCACGCTGGCCTCCCCGTCCACCGCCCGCTCCGGCTACCGGTCGATCTCCTACAGCCGGATGACCGACCGCTCCGGCCGGGTGCTGGGCATCTCCGGCACGGTGATGGACGTCACCGAGCGCTACCGGGCGGTCGCCAAGGTCGAGGGCGCCCGGCGCCGGCTGTCGCTGCTCAACGAGTTCGGCTCCCGGGTCGGCGACCTGCTGGACGCCTCGATGATCGCCCAGGAGCTGGCCGGCGCGGTCGTCCCGCGGCTCGCCGACTACGCCGGGGTGATCCTGCTGCAGGCCGTCGCGCACGGCGACGACCTGCCCCGGCACGGCCACGACCGGCACACCTCGCTGCTGCAGCTGGGCGTCGCCGCGATCCAGCAGGGCCCCGCGGTGGAGACCATGCTGCGGCACGGCGCCCGGATCACCTTCGACGAGGAGTCCGTCTTCGGCCGGGTCCTGCGCAGCGGCGTCCCCGAGCTGCTCTCCGGCGGCAACGACGCCGAGGAGCTGTCCTTCGCCGGCGACCCCAAGGTCGAGGCCGCCCGCGAGCTCGGCGTCCACTCCCGGCTGGTGGTCCCGCTGCGGGCCCGCGGCATCGTGATCGGCCTGCTGGTGGTCAGCCGGGCCGGCTACCGCGAGGGCTTCGACCGCGACGACCTCGCCTTCACCGTCGAGCTCGCCGACCGGGCCGGCAGCTCCCTCGACAACGCCCGGCTCTACGCCCGCGAGCGCACCGCCGCGCTCACCCTGCAGCGCACCCTGCTGCCCCAGCAGGTCCCGCAGCCCACCGGCGTCGAGGTCGCCTACCGGTACGTGCCCGGCTCCAGCGGCACCGAGGTCGGCGGCGACTGGTTCGACGTCATCCCGCTGCCCGGCGACCGCACCGCCCTGGTGGTCGGCGACGTGATGGGCCACGGCCTGCGGGCCGCCGCCACGATGGGGCGGCTGCGCACCGCCGTCCGGGTGCTGGCCGCCCTCGACCTGGCCCCCGAGGTCGTCCTGCGGCACGTCCACGAGCTCGCCGACGACCTCGCCCAGGGCCCCGACGAGGCGCTGCTCGCCACCTGCGTCTACGCGGTCTTCGACCCCGCCCGGCGCAGCCTGACCGTCACCAAGGCCGGCCACATCCCGCCGGTCCTGGTGGTGCCCGGCGCCGACGCCGAACCGGCCCGCTCCGGCGGCCCGCTGTCCGGCGGCGCCGGCCAGGTGCTCGACCTGCCCTCCGGGGCGCCGCTCGGCGTCGGCGGGGTGCCGTTCGAGTCCATCGAGATGCGGATCCCGGACGGCAGCCTGCTCGCCCTGTGCACCGACGGGCTGGTGGAGTCCCGGGACAAGGACCTGGACGTGGGACTGGGGAGGTTGATCAGCGTGCTCGAACAGCCGTACGCCTCGATCCAGCAGGCGTGCGAGGCCGTCCTCGACACCATGGAACAGGGCCGCGAGCCCGACGACGTGGCCCTGCTGCTGGCCCGGCTCGGCCAGGGCCGGGCCGACGTGCCCACCGCCGGCTGGACGCTGCCCGCCGAACCGACCGCGGTCTCCCGGGCCCGCCGACTGGTCCGCGGCACGCTCTCCGACTGGGGCGCCGAGGAGCTCACCGACACCGCGGAACTGCTGGTCAGCGAACTGGTCACCAACGCCGTCCGGTACGCCAGCGCCCCGATCGGCGTCCGGCTGACCCTCGGCGAACTGCTCCTGGTGGAGATCTCCGACCCGCTGCCCGACCCGCCCCGGGAGCGCCACGCCGGGGCCGGCGACGAGGGCGGGCGCGGCCTCGAACTGGTCCGCAGGCTCGCCCTGCGCTGGGGCACCAGGGCCGAAGGGCTGGGCAAAGTCGTCTGGTTCGAACTCGCGAACTCGGAGGTTCAACTACCCGATTCGATGTTGTGACGTTGAAGGGCGTGTGCGCCCGTGCCCGAATGATGAATACTCGGACATCGAATACTCGGTCTTCTCGACACCGGATGGGCGCGGGTTGGAGGGGTCGGTTAGGGTGGTTGCCCATCACCACCGGCCCCGGTCCCGACCGGCCGCGTAGCACCACCAGCTCGGACCGGTAGGGACCACCTACCTGGAGGCCGAGCAATGCGAGTTCTGCCGGTGAAGCGGATCAGCCGCGACACTGAGACGTCGTCCGCCCTGGAACGGCAGCACGCCGAGTTGAGCCGGGCGATCGTGACGGGCGGCCACACCCTGGTCGAGTGGGTGGAGGATGCGACCGTTTCGGGAGCGGTGAACCTCTGGGACCGGAAGTCCCTCGGCAAGTGGCTCAAGGAACCCCTGATCCACTCCTGGGACGCGCTCATGGTGACGGAACAGGACCGGATCAGCCGGAACGACCTGCACTGGTCGGCGTTCGTCGGATGGGTGCTGGAGCACGACAAGACCGTCATCATCCTGGACGATCCAGGGTTCGACCTCACCACCTCGCGGGGGCGCATGATGGCCAACGTCAAGGCCGGTCTGGCTTCCGACTACCGAGAGGCCGTCTCGAAGAAGCGCCGCAACCAGACGGAGCACTTCCGAGCCATGGGCTACTGGCCGGGCGGGGTCTGGCCCTTCGGGTACCGAGCCGTCCGCGTCGAGACGCCGGAAGGCTCCCGGTGGAAGCTCACGCCGGACCCAGTGACGTCCAAGCTGGTCCTGGAGGCGTACGACCGGATCGTCAGCCAGAAGTGGACCGTCTCCGCCGTCGTGCGGGACTGGAACCAGCGCAACGTCATGTCGGCCTCCGACTACCAGCGGCACTGCAATGCCGCCGAGGGCCGGGAAGGCGTCAAGACCGAACTGCGCAACAACCTCTGGAACCAGCAGAACCTCAAGGCGGCCCTGCGCAATCCGGTCCTGCTCGGGCACGCGGTTCACAAGGGACAGACGATCATGGGGCCGAACGGCATGCCGTCCCTGTGGGCGGACCCGGTTCTCACGGACTCCCAGTTCGAAGCCCTTCAGAAGGCGCTGGACAAGAGGAGCCGCAAGGTGACCACCAAGCGCACCTCGGCTCCTCTGCACGGCATCGTGTTCTGTGAGTGTGGGGGTGCCTACAACCGCAGTCAGGGGAAGACGCGCAACGGGAAGGCCCCGCTCTATTACCGGTGCCGTAAGTGCGACCGGAAGAACAGCTTCCCGGCCGAGTACTTCGAACGGGTGGTGTTCGTGCTCGTGATGGACAAGGTCGGGCATCTGGAGATCATGAACCGGACCTATGTGCCGGGTGTGGATCACACGGAGCAGATCAAGACCCTCCGCGAAGGCATCGAACGCCTGACCTGGGCCATCGCCGCTGCAACCTCCAAGGCCCAGGTTGAAGCGATCACCGCCACGATGGGGCAGCACTCGGAGACGCTGGCGAAGCTGGAGGCCGAGCCGGTGATTCCGGGGCGCTGGGAGGAGACCGGGACTGGCAAGAGCTTCATCGCATGGTTCGCTGCCAACCTGGACCCGACAGCCCGGGGTGACTTCCTCCGGAACCTGGGTGTCCGCATCACGATCAGTAAGGTGACTGAGCCTGTGGTCGGTCCCCTGGATTTCCTGGAGATCGACCCGAACGAAGTGGGAGTCACCATCCGTGCCGAGTGGCCGGAGGACCTGGCAGTGCGGATCTCCGGGGCCGTTGGGTCCTCGAAGGTGAGTACTGACAGCCAATCATGATTAGTAAGTGACAGGTAACTTCACATGCAGGGGCCCCCGAGTCACCTCGGGGGCTTTCTGTTTGTTTGGAAGGGTTACCAAGGCGCGCAGTACCTGCGTATGCGTCGGCAGCTGAGCCGGGGTCACTACCTCTCCCCATGAACCCTGAAGCCGCCCCTTTGAAGGGCGGGCACAGATCCTCTCCAGAACTGGTCTCGGCCGCTTTGCGGGCGGCCGGAACAGGAGTCTCGTGGGGGGCATATACAACCCCCCACATAAAAGATGTATGTGTCACTCGGTCAGAAATTGGATGCCTCGACCGAAAGAGAGGCCCACCTCACACTTCCCTGTCGGCCCGTCCGTTCAAGGCCCCGCCGACACATACATCCATAGTGAGAGTTAGTTAGTCGCCCTCTGCCCCGGCCTCGCAGCTTGCCGGGGTTCATTTACTTCTACCGGAGGTCCACCCTGACCGAGAACAAGACTGAAGCCACGGGCCAGGGAGCCGCTGAGGCACCACAGGCTCCCGATCTGACCGAGGCCATCCGAGAGGAAGTTCGTCGTGAGTTCGCCGTTCGACTGGCCCAGGCCGAGGTGAGGCTTCAGGCAGCCCAGGCGGGCGTAGAGATTCCGGCTGGCCTGATGGATCTCATTGACCCGTCGAAGCTCCTTGGAGAGGGCGGCCAGCCCTTTCAGGAGGCCATTGACGTTCTCCTGTCCGCAGCTCGCGCTAGCAGCGAACCGGAGTTCGCCCAGCTCGTAGGCGCTGGCCGCCATCGCGGTGGTTTCCCCTCTCGTCCTCCTGTCTCCCTCGACGCCCGCATGCGCTGAAAGGAATGCACATCATGACCGATACCGCGAACAACGCCGAGGCGATGCGTGCCGAACTTTTCCGGTCCTACGCCATCAAGCTGGCCATCATTGAGATCCGGACTGCGGCCGAGCTGCTCGGCACTCGCGTTCCGGACAAGTACCTTCAGTACCTCGATTATTCGAAGATTTGCAACGCAGACGGAACGGTCCGGGCCGATGTCGTGGCCAAGGTCGTTGAGATTTTCGCCCCACCCAAGGAGCCTAAGTACGCCCAGGGCCTCGGCCTGGGCCGCCAGGGCGGATTCGCCTACTAGCACATGAAGCCCCATTGCACCCGCAACCGATAAGCAGAAAGAGGCCCTATGACCTACACTTACCAGAGCCCCGGCACTACAACCTTCATTCCCGAAATCTGGGATTCCGCACTTATCGAACAGTTCGATCCTCTGCTCGTATGGGCATCGGATATCGTCGCCAACCGGAAGTACGAGGGGGAGATCAAGAAGCAGGGCGACACTGTTCACATAAACAGCCTGTCGACCCCGACCGTTGGCGACTACAAGCTGCCGGACGGCATGACGGCCCAGCGCCCGGAGACGGTCGAGCAGAAGCTCGAAATCACCGAAGCGAAATATCTACAGCTGTTGGTGGAAGACATTGAGCGCATTCAGGTGGCCGGGGCCATGGACACCCCGATCAACCGGCAGATGGTGCGCGCCCTGGCCCGGGAGGCTGACACCTTCATGAGCCGCGTCATCGCCTCCGCCGCCACTCCCATGCCCAATGTCAAGGTCACTGCCGGGAGCGCCCCTCAGGCGCTCTACAGCACCGTTCTGGACATGATGCTGGCCCTGGACGACCACGACATCCCTGACGGCCGATACGTGGTCGTCTCGCCCCGCGTGAAGCGGTACCTGGTCGAGCATCCCGCCATTGCAAACGCCGGGGCCTACGGTCAGGCCGGGGCAACTGCGAACGGCGTCGTAGCGCGCCTGGCGGGATTCACGGTCCTGTCCACCACGGCCATGCCCCAGGGCGCAGACATCGTGGCCGGGCACTCCGAGTTCGCCACGTTCGCCTCGCAACTGAACGGATTCCGCCAGGGAATCAGCGAGAAGTACCGGGCCAATTTCATCGACACGCTTCACCTCTACGGTGGAAAGGTCGTTAGGTACCCTGGCCTGGACACCGCCAAGCCGGACCGAACGTACGACGAGACCGTTCCCAGCAAGGGGATCTTCAAGGCCGCCGTCGAGTGGCCTGCCTGACAGTAGGAACGAATATGGGCCCCGCCACTCGGCGGGGCCCTTTTTTTATTTGCACCCCGGCAGTCTCGGCCTCGGCAGCCTCCAACCGGCTGGCCAGTAGTAGAAGGGAGGCCCTACGCGCGTCATGAACTTGTGAAAATTTGAAACCCGTACACGGTGCGAGGAAGGCACCCCCGGTGGGTCCTGACAGGGAATTACCAATCATTACCCCCAGTTACATTTATCATGTAGTTACCTAGAAGAAATGCAGTCGTGATGACACCCATGGCTCTCGGGCGGGTTTTGGATGGGATGATCTAGGTGTTCGCCGGTCGGGCCGGTGGGCGCGAATCGCAGCCGTAAGTAGCAAGGCTCCGGCTGAACCACTGGAACTCACTCCTCTAAGGAACGAAGAAACCCATGCGCACGACTGTGATGGTGCCTGTTGAGCGTGTCTTCTGCGATGCGCACATAGCTCGGGATGGCAGCAAAGTGGCAGCAGTGGAGTCCCTGACTCTCGCCGGTCGCGCATGGGACCTGTGCACAGAACACGCCGCTGTCTTCAGCCGGTACCTGTTGGATGCCCTCGGCGCACCGGCCGAGCACGGCACCGTTGCTGGGGAGCCAGAGGCCGCTGACACCGTTGTAGTGCAGGACGACCAGGACGACAGCGAAGAGGACATGGCCGAGGCCGAGCCGGAGGACCGACCCACTGTGCTGGTGTCCGGGGAGATCCCTGGTTACGAGTGGGACGACGCCAGGGAGGCGGTCCGCAACCTGGGCTATGAGGTGGTGGGGCGTGCCGATGCCAGTACCGTCCTGATCATCTGCGGTGAGGGTGCGGAGCGGGCAACGAAGAAGCTGCAAGACGCAGTTGAGTTCGGCATCCCCTGCTTCGACGCGACCCGGCCCGGGGCGTTCCGTGACGCCGTGTGCGCCGGAGAGTTCAAGGGCGGTGACCCGCTTCCCGAGCCGGTTCGCAAGGACGCTCAGGCCATCCGGTCGGAGCGTTCTACGCCCAAGTCCGAGGCCCAGGCCATCCGGGAGTGGGCGGCTGCTCAGGGCCTCACCGTGAGCGCCAAGGGCCCCATCTCCGGGTCAGTTCGGCACGCCTATCGCGTAGCGACCAGGGACGACCAGCAGGCCGCCTGAAAGCCGCTCAAGACCTCGCATGTAACCAGGGTGGCCGCGATCAGGGCGGCCCCCTGTCTCAACCAAGCCCAGGAGACAGGCAGTTGAACGAGATCACGTTGTACGGCCCCATCGGACAGGCCGTACAGGAGGTCAGCCCGTACGTGGAGTGCGACCCGATCGGCGTCTACGTGGCAGCGCTGAGCATGTGGTCAGCGGCCATCGGACAGAAGGTCACCGTGTCCAGCCGGGGCAACTCCCGTCCCGCCCTGGTGTGGTCGGCCCTGGTGGGCGGTACGGGCAAGGGCAAGGGCACCGCGCTGCGGGCCGCTCAGCACATCGTGCGCCCGGCCATCGGCCGGTTCCTGGAGGTCAACACCACCTCCGGCATCACCTCCGGCGCGTCCCTGGTCAACTACCTGGCCGAACAGGCCGAGGCCACCGATGAGACCGAGGCCGGACGGGACGTGCGGGCCCTGGTCATCGAAGAGGAGTGGTCCGAAGTGCTGCGCCGAGTGAGGCGTGACCCGTCGTTTACGGCCAAGCTGCGGAGTGCCTGGGACGGTGCCGCGCTCCGCAACACCACGAAGGAGGGGGCTCAGGCCGTCGAAGACCCTGCCGTCGTGATGCACACCCACATCACCCCCTCCGACTGGACCAAGTACGTCGGCGCGACGGAAGCCGCCGGAGGCTCCTACAACCGGATCATGCCCTTCACCCTGCGGTCGGTGCCGATGCTGGACGACGACAGCGCCACCCTCCCCGAGGTGGACGGCTGGGACCTCGCCGACGCCTACGCCTGGGCCACCGCCCGCGACCGGGTGACCCACCTCGCCGACGACGCCCAGCAGCTATGGAAGACCATCCGCCGCTACGCCCGGATCATCTCCGAGACGCTCCCCGAAACCCAGGCCGTCTACGTCGAGCGCACCGCCGAGCAGACCATCCGGGTGGCGGCCTGTCTCGCAGCCTCCGAACAGTCCGAGAGCATCACCCACGCCCGGCTGTCCGCCGCGTTCTCCCTGGTACGCCACAGCGTCCGCTGCGCGGTCGAGATCACCGGCGGCGCGGAGAGTGCCAAGCCCGCCCGCCGGGTACCGACCCTGGCAGAGAAGGTCCGGGCCCGCATCGAGATGCATGGCGGCCGGGCACGGTCCTCCGAACTGCTGCCGTTCGTCGGCGCCACCGCCGAAGAGGTCAAAGCACTGCCCGGAGTGCGAGTCGTACTCGACCGCTCCGGCCTCGGCCGACCCGCCACCGTCTACACCCTCACCGACGACGCTTCCCGTCCCGCTCCGCCCAGCCGACCGCGAACCCGGCACGACCACGACCGGCCTGCCACGGTCGTCCGCATCGACACCTACCGCCCGGCCACACCTGCGAACCCGATGCCCGTCCCTGCGCCCTCGGTGCGTCCGCAGCCGTCCGCGACAGCGAACCCGTTCCTCTCCCTGCTCTGACGTTCGAAGCAAAGAAGCCCCGGCCCATGGGCCGGGGCTTCTTTCGTTGGTTCCACCGACTACGCGTCGCACGGCACAGTCCCGGCTTCGAACTTCCCCGCCCTGATCGCGGCCTTCAACGCCTCCCACTCCGCCGTGGACAGCACCACCACCTCGCTCGGACGCCCAGCGGCCCGGATCGCCACGCAGCCCGGCACGTTGACCGCCATCTCCGGCCCGCCATGCACCTCCAACCCGTCGAACCGGAAGACGCGCAGCGGCGGGAGGTCCTTAAGCGGCAACGCTTCGCGCACAGCTGGGCGGACGGCCGGAACGGGGCGAGGCTTCGGGGTCAGGTCGAACTCGCACCAGACGTGGTCCCGGCCGCCCCGCCGCCGGTGGCCGTACCGGTCGCCCTCCGTCAGCGCCTCCGCGACGGCCTGGTGGTCCGCTCCGCTCTCGGGCACTTCCAGGTTCAGCCGGATGCCTTCCGCCAGTCCGACGATCATCACTTCGCCACCGGACGCCCCGGCCAACCGGGAAGCGACCTCGAACGCCCGCTCCTGCATCCGACGTTCAGCAGCCCCGTCGGCCACCGTTCAACCCCCGCACAGGGCAGCCAGCAGAACGGCGACCAGCACCACCGTTGCCGCCACCGACACGCCCCACACCGTCCCCGCGTCGAGCAGGCCCGCCCCGGACGCGCGGCCCCGTACGGCCCCGCCGCTTCCGTCCTCCCGCCAGAGGCCGGCCGGAACCTCACCCACGGTCGCCCCGGGGCAAGTACAGGTCGAAGGCCAGCAACGGCACGTCCTCGGCCCGCGGCTTCTCGCCGTTCTGCGCCCTGATCCTGGTCACGCTCGCCGCGTACGCCCGACGCGTGTCCGCCTGCATCAGCCACAGACGCCCGTGATAGGCGTCCTGGAACGTCAGAAGCACCAGTCGGCCGGATTCATCCGGTAGGCAGCAGAACTCGCCCAGGAACAGGTCCCTGAGGACATACGACCCGGCTGCCTTCACCACCTCGTACCGCATGACCCGACCAGCCGAACGGACCGAAGGACCCTCTACTCCGACAGACATGACCGACTCCCGCCGTCTGCTCCTAATCAATGATTCGAAGGTAGGAAGCGCGGACAGATGGGCTCAAGAAAGTTGCGAGTAGTTGCGGCCGGATCAGCCCAGCGCCTCTATGGCCGCCGTGATCAGAGCGCGGGCTTCACGGCCGTAGACCGCGTGTGCCTGCAAGTCCGTGAACGTCCGCACGTATTCGTGTACCTCGGAGGGGGTCGTCACGTTCACGGCTGCGGTGACCAGTTCGACCTGTACCCGTCGGTCGTCGTAGACCCGGAAGGACTCAACGGGCCACATGCTGCGCTCGGCGGTGAACGGGATGATCCCCAGGCTGACGCGGGGAAGGGAGATGACGGCCAGCAGGTGCCCGAGTTGGCCTGCCATGGCTTCCGTGTCTCCGAGCCGGTAGCGCAGCACGGACTCCTCGACGACGAACGCGAAGCGGTGATCGCCGGTGTGGATCACCTGCGCCCGCTCCATCTTGGTGGCGATGGCCCGTTCCATGTCGTCAGGTGTCCGACTCGCGTCGGCGAAACGGGACATGATCGCTGTCGCGTAGGGGGCCGTCTGGAGAACCCCGGGGATCACGTCCGAGGTGTAGAAGCGGAACGCTCTGGTCTCCTCGTACAGCTTTGCGTACGAGTGCTGGAGGTTGCGGAGGCCGGCAGTGCGAAGCCTCCTCCACTCCACGTACATGGACTCGACGGCTCTGGACGCGGAGATCAGGTCGTCCACCTGATCGGCGGCACCGCACGCGGCGCACCATGCCCTGATATCGGCTTCGGAGGGCGCGGCTTGCCCGTCCTGGATGCGCGAGGTCTTGGAAGGGTGCCAACCGCACCGGACAGACAGCTCGCGTCCGTTGATCCCCGCGTCCTTCCGGATGCCCTTGAGTCGATCCGCGAGCGCCTTCCGAGCTGCCTGGGCGCTGGTGGACGGGGGTGATGGAGACATGAACTGGCTGTCCGGTGTTCGTAGTTGCGTGGGTCAGACGTGGTACTGGTCGTGCGGGATGGCGCGGTCCCAAACTGCTTCGAAGGCGTCCGTGCACAGTTTGGCGACAGCGGGTTCGGTCCGGAGTTCCTTCGGAGGGTCGGCCCAATCCCCGTCACCGGTGAAGTGGTTGAAGACGACCGTCTCTCCGTCGAAGACCCAGAAGTCGTTGCCCGGAAGAGCCAGATCCGATGCCGAACGCCTCGGCAGCCAACGAACCTGCTCGCCGGACGCGAGGTTGACCACGGTGCCGCCGTGCTCGTAGCGGATGTACTCGGTCACGGGCTCCGACACGATCCGGGCCCGGCGGATCACCACGCCACGGTCAACGGTCGCCCGGATCTGCTCGACCCAGGGCCGCCAGTAGTCCGAGTTCGGGTCGTTGTCCCGCTCGCCCGTCTGCTGCCAGCGGCGGAAGCCGGACGACTCGCCGCCGACGTTGTAGGAGTCCCGCATCTCCAAGTGCACGGCCGACCGCTGAGCGGCGGCCAGCAGGTCATCGAAGCTCGGTACCACCGGCTGCCCTGCGTTCTGCGACATCGCACGCCTTTCTAATGATCGACACCATGCGTGCCGGAATCCGGATGACCGACTCGTGGTCGGGAATCCCCACGGAGTGGCCGGGGCTCCAACTCCGGCCGCCCACCTCGGCCGCCAAGAGCGCGTCCGCCGTCTCGCCCTGGAGGATGAGGTCAGCCGTTCCCTCCTCGACCCACACCGTAGGAGAGCCGTCCTTCTCCGTGTTGGGATCGATTCCGATGAACTCTAGGCTCACAACTACCTCCCGTGTCGAGCCTGTTGCGGGTGCTTGCGCGGGGCACCACTACCCATCGGCAAGCGGTGCAACACACCGCAACCAGTGCTGTCATGAACGCCAGGGCGGGGCAAGCTGCTTCACGGGGCCTTCGACGGTCAGACGTCCGCAATTGGGCGCACGTTCGTACGACTCCAGAAGTGCACGGCAAGGGAGGGTCACGGCTTTGAGTCGGCGGGCCTACTCCCTCCCATTGATCAGGTGCGCCCAGTAGCATCGCGCACAGGGCGATCGGCGAAGGTGGTGGCCAACGGTGGCACAGCAGCATCGGCGCGGCACGGTGGAGCCGGTAGAGCGGGTGGTAACCTGCTGGGCAAAGACGATTTTCGACGGGTCGGTCCGTTGAACAGCTTCCCGGCACGGAACGTGACGCACGGCAGCGGCAGTCATGCCGCGGTGCCGGAGCAGCCGGGTGCCCCGACGACCCCCGTGCCGCTGCCGCTCGGCTGGGGCCAGGGCTCCTCGGGCACCATCTACGACTACATCAGGGTCGCGACCTTCGCGATCGGCCCGGACGGGCGGATCGCGCAGTGGAGCGACCGGGCCGCCGAGTTCTTCGGCGTCCCCGCCGCCGAGGCGGTCGGCGCCGACCCGATCACCGCGTTCATCCCGCGCGAGCTGTGGCAGCGCGGCCGCGCCCGGCTGGAGCGCATCCTGTCCGGCGAGGAGTGGGTCGGCACCGCCCCCTACCGGGACCAGGCCGGCGCCGAGAGCCTCGCCGAGGTCTACGCGATGCCCGCCAGCGCCGACGGCTCCGCCACCTGCCTGGCCGTCGACCTCGGTCGGCTGCGCGCCATCGAGACCGACCTGGCCGCCTCCGAGGCGGTCATCGGCCAGACCCCCACCGGGTTCTTCCTGTTCGACACCGACCTCAAGCTGCAGCGGGTCAACGCCGCCTTCGCGGCCGGCGTCGGCCGCAGCCCCGCCGCCCTGCAGGGCCTCGCCCCCGGCGACGTGTTCCGCCCCTCCGACGCGGACCGGCTGCTGCTCGCCCTGCGCAAGGTCCTCACCGGCCAGGAGCCCGTCCTCGACCTGCGGCTGTCCGGCCCGGTCCGGGCCGCCCGCCCCAGCGCCGGCCGCGACGAGGACCAGCGCACCTGGGCCGTCTCGCTGTACCGGCTCACCGCCGCCGGCGGCCGCCCGATCGGCGTGGCCGGCCAGGTCCAGGACGTCACCAGCCGGCACATCGCCGAGCGCGAGGCGGCCGGCGTGCGCCGCAGCCTCGCCCTGCTGAACGAGGCGTCCACCCACATCGGCTCCACCCTCGACCTGGAGACCACCGCCAAGGAACTGCTCGACGTGATCGTCCCGCAGTTCTGCGACGTCGCCACCGTCGACCTGTACACCGCGCTGCTCACCGGCGACTCCGCCCCGCTCAGCGCCAACCCGGAGAGCGGCGAACTGCGCCGGGTCGCCGTCTCCAGCGTGGTCGGCAACGCCCCGTCCGTGCTCGGCAGCGAGCGCGGCGGCGTCCGGGTCGCCGAGGCCGGCGGCACGCTCTGCTACCCGCCGCGCTCCCCGCACGCCCGCGCCCTGCGCACCGGCCGCAGCGTCGTCCCGCAGCCCGGGCCCGACCCGCTGCTGCGCTCCACCCTGGTAGTGCCGCTGGTCGCCCGCGACCAGGTGCTCGGCCTGGTCCAGCTCTCCCGGGCGATCGGCAGCGAGCCGTTCGACGCCCGCGAGGTGGCGATCGCCGAGGAGCTGGTCGCCCGCGCCGCCGTCTGCGTCGACAACGCCCGGCTCTACCGCCGCGAGCACGAGCGCGCGCTGATCCTCCAGCGCAGCCTGCTGCCCCCCGGCAACCCGGCCGCCTCCGGCCTGGAGATCGCCCGCCGCTACCTGCCCAGCAACAACAACACCGAGGTCGGCGGCGACTGGTTCGACGTCATCCCGCTGCCCGGCAGCCGCACCGCCCTGGTGATCGGCGACGTGATGGGCCGCGGCCTGCGCGCCGCCGTCGCGATGGGCCAACTCCGCACCGCCGTACGCACCCTGGCGATGCTCGACCTCGACCCCGAAGAGGTGCTCTCCGCCCTCGACGAGATCGCCCGCGGCCTCGGCAACGACGAGGACCCGGACCGCTCCAGCGCCGAGGTCTACCTCGCCACCTGCGTCTACGCCGTCTACGACGCCGTCAAGCAGCGCTGCACCTTCGCCAACGCCGGCCACCTCCCGCCGGTCCTGCTCGCCCCCGGCCAGGGCGCCCGCACCATCACCGTGCCGCCCGGCCTGCCGCTCGGCGTCGGCGGCGAGCCGTTCGAGGAGGTCACCGTCGACCTGCCGGAGGGCGCCGTGCTGGCCCTCTACACCGACGGCCTGGTGGAGTCCCGCAAGCACCAGCTCGACGAGGGCATCGACGCCTTCCGGGCCGCCCTGGCCGCCGGGTCGGAGCAGATCGAGGAACTCTGCGACCAGGTGCTGGACGAGCTCAACCCGCACCACGGCGAGGACGACATCGCCCTGCTGATGGCCAAGGTCAAGGCCCTGCCCAAGGGCTCGGTCGGCGACTGGCGGTTCCCCTCCGAGCCGACCTCGGTCGCCAAGGCCCGCGAGGCCGCCTGCGGCTGGCTGCTGGAACGCGGCCTGGACGAACTGGTCGACACCTCCGAGCTGCTGGTCAGCGAGCTGGTCACCAACGCGCTGCGGCACGGCCGCGGCGAGATCCGGCTGCGCCTGCTGCGCGACAAGACCATGGTCTGCGAGGTCTGGGACGACGCCTACGCCCAGCCCCGCCAGCGCCGCGCCCAGGAGACCGACGAGGGCGGCCGCGGCCTCCAGCTGGTCTCCCTGCTGGCCGAGCGCTGGGGCAGCCGCCGCACCCCCAAGGGCAAGATCGTCTGGTTCGAGCTGGCGCTCTAGGCCCTAGTCCAGCACGACGGCCGCGGCCCGGCGCTCCACCAGGGCGATCCGGGCCAGGCCGGGGTACAGGTGCCGGGCCCGGTCCAGCGCCCGCACGGCCTGCTCGGGGCGGCCGACGGCGAACAGCGCCGCCGCCAGTGAGCACTCGGCACCGGCCGCCGACAGCGGGTCCACCTGCATCCGCAGCGCCCGGTCGGCCGCCTTCACGGCCGCCTCCCGCTCCCCGCGCAGCCGCAGCAGGTCGGCCCGCACCGGGGTCCGCAGCGCGCGGCCCTCGAACACCGCGTCCAGCGCCGCCAGCCGCAGCAGGTACTCGGCGGGCGGCAGCAGCCCGGCGTCCGCCGCGCACACCAGCGCCTCGGCGTGCGCCAGCCCGCCGACCCAGTCCAGGTGGGCGACCGGCGCGGCGGGCGCGATCCGCCCGGCCCGCTCCAGGGCGGCCTCCCAGGCGCCGACCGCCAGCAGCGCCCGGACCCGGAACACGCCGCCGTTCAGGCCGCCGTCCTCCGGTTCGGCGGCCAGCGCGGCCACCGCGTCGGCGGGCCGCCCGCCCAGCAGTGCCGGGGCGGCCGCCAGCAGCCCCGGGGAGGCGTACGCCTCGGCCAGCGCGGCGGGGGAGGCGGTGGGCAGCCGGAACACCACCCAGCCCGGGCAGCCCGGGAAGCGGCTCTGCAGGACCAGCTCCATCAGGGTCAGCGCCGCCGCCATCAGGCCGAACAGCTGCCAGCCGCCCCGGGTCGCCACCAGCAGCCACCCGCCGAGCAGCACCGCCGGGAGGCACGCGGCCGTCACCGCCGCCCAGGTCCGCCCGCGCGGCCCCGGGACGAGCAGGCGCGAGCAGGTGAGCACCGGCAGCGGCACCGATCGCAGCACCAGCGGGACGCCGCCCGGCCGCCGGACCCCGGTCGCCCGGCCCACGCCCAGCGCGTACCCGATCGGGACCAGCCCGGCGGGGCGGGCGAGCAGGGTCAGCGCGGACTGGGTCAGCAGGCTGCCGGCGATCAGGCCGCCGTAGGTCGCGGGCAGCGCGACGTACAGCGGCGGGTACTCGAATCCGGACAGCAGCATGGCGCCGACCAGGGACACGAGGAAGGTCACCAGGAGGATCGAGGACCGGGTCTTCTTCTTCACCGGCGTAGCTTCCCGGTCCTTGGTGCGTACGGGAAGGAGCGAGACCCACTTGTGATCTCCACCGCCCCGCAGCCGCCCGTTTCGGCTCCATTGGGCCCTTCCCCGTACGATGGGGAGAAGCCGGGGCATGTGCCGTGCCCGGTGGGTGGACCGGTGAATGCTGACGCGGGCCGGGCACCGTGACCCACGATTCCGGGAGAATCAGCGCCGCATGCCCACGCGCAACGACATTCGTAACGTCGCCATCGTCGCCCACGTCGACCACGGCAAGACCACCCTGGTCGACGCCATGCTCAAGCAGGCCGGTGCCTTCGCCGCCCACCAGCAGCTCGACGACCGGATGATGGACTCGAACGACCTGGAGCGCGAGAAGGGCATCACCATTCTCGCGAAGAACACCGCGGTCAAGTACCACCCCAAGGACGGTGGCGCGCCGATCACCATCAACATCATCGACACCCCCGGCCACGCCGACTTCGGTGGTGAGGTCGAGCGCGGCCTGTCGATGGTGGACGCGGTCGTCCTGCTGGTCGACGCCTCCGAGGGCCCGCTGCCGCAGACCCGCTTCGTGCTCCGCAAGGCGCTCTCGGCCCGGCTGCCCGTCATCCTGTGCATCAACAAGACCGACCGTCCGGACGCCCGGATCGACGAGGTCATCAACGAGACCTACGACCTGTTCCTGGACCTGGACGCGGACGAGGACCAGATCGAGTTCCCGATCGTCTTCGCCTGCGCCCGCGACGGCGTCGCCTCGCTGACCAAGCCCGAGAACGGCACCGTGCCGGCCGACTCCGAGAACCTGGAGCCGTTCTTCTCCACCATCCTGGAGCACGTCCCGGCCCCGGTCTACGACGAGGACGCCCCGCTGCAGGCGCACGTCACCAACCTGGACGCCGACAACTTCCTCGGCCGCATCGCCCTCCTCCGGGTCGAGCAGGGCGAGCTGCGCAAGGGCCAGACGGTGGCCTGGATCAAGCGCGACGGCTCGATCCAGAACGTCCGGATCTCCGAGCTGCTGATGACCGAGGCGCTCACCCGCAAGCCCGCCGAGGTGGCCGGCCCCGGTGACATCTGCGCCGTCGCCGGCATCGGCGACATCATGATCGGCGAGACCCTCGCCGACACCGAGAACCCGATCGCGCTGCCGCTGATCACCGTCGACGAGCCGGCGATCTCGATGACCATCGGCACCAACACCTCGCCGCTGGTCGGCAAGGGCGGCTCCGGCAAGGGCGCCGACGCCAAGTCCACCAACAAGGTGGACCGCAAGGTGACGGCCCGCCAGGTGAAGGACCGCCTGGACCGCGAGCTGATCGGCAACGTCTCGCTGCGCGTGCTGGAGACCGAGCGCCCGGACGCCTGGGAGGTGCAGGGCCGCGGCGAGCTGGCGCTGGCCATCCTGATCGAGACCATGCGCCGCGAGGGCTTCGAGCTGACCGTCGGCAAGCCGCAGGTGGTCACCCGCGAGGTCAACGGCAAGACCCACGAGCCGGTCGAGCGCCTCACCGTGGACGTCCCCGAGGAGCACATGGGCGCCGTCACGCAGCTCATGGGCATCCGCAAGGGCCGGATGGACAACATGTCCAACCACGGCTCGGGCTGGGTCCGGATGGAGTTCGTGGTGCCGTCCCGCGGCCTGATCGGCTTCCGCACCGAGTTCCTCACCAACACCCGCGGCACCGGCATCGCGCACTCGATCCACGAGGGCTACGAGCCGTGGTTCGGCACCCTGACCACCCGCAACAACGGCTCCCTGGTCGCCGACCGCTCCGGCGTGGTCACCGCCTTCGCGATGACCAACCTGCAGGAGCGCGGCGTGCTGTTCACCGACCCCGGCACCGAGGTGTACGAGGGCATGATCGTCGGCGAGAACTCCCGCTCCGACGACATGGACGTGAACATCACCAAGGAGAAGAAGCTCACCAACATGCGTTCCTCGAACGCCGACGTGGCGGAGTCCATCGTGCCGCCGCGCAAGCTCTCGCTGGAGCAGTCGCTGGAGTTCTGCCGCGAGGACGAGTGCATCGAGGTGACCCCGGAGACCGTGCGCATCCGCAAGGTCGTCCTGGACGCCAAGGAGCGCGGCCGCACCGCCTCGCGCGCCAAGAAGGGCTGACGCCCGGGGGTGGCACCCCCCTGTCCGGCCGACCGGTCGGCGTCCTCGCGGACGCCGGCCGGTCGTGTTTTTGGTGACGGTGCGTCACCTGTCCGCGAGCGCGAGCGGTTCGTTAATCGGACGTCACGGATCGTCATGCGTGACAACTGTCCGTTTCGCCCATGTCTGCGTATGTCTTGAATGTCCGTTTTCCGGGATTCATCCACCGTTCATGTGACCAAATTGAAATCCGTATTGGTCAGTTCCGTATCCGGGAGTGACCGATAGTGGGTGCAGTCGAGCTCGGGTCGAGGCTCCTGCGCAGGGGTGCGCGCCAGGCCGCGAGTGATCTGCAACACGATTTCAGGAGGACACCCAATGCGTGGTGCCAGCCAGGCCAAGTGGGTTGTCGCAGCCGTCGCGGTCGCCCTCGCCGCTACCGCTTGCGGCAGTGGCGGTAGCTCTTCCGGCGGCAGCTCCAACGGCGCCGCCAACGCTCAGGGCACGTTCAGCTACCAGAGCAGCGAGCCGCAGAACCCGCTCCAGCCGGCGAACGCCATGGAGGTCGGCGGCGGCCGCATCGTCAAGGCCCTGTTCAAGGGCCTGGTGGACTACGACCCCAGCACCGGTGCGCTCCGCAACCAGGTGGCCGACAAGATCGAGACCACCGACGCGCAGAACTACACCGTCACCCTGAAGTCGGGCTGGACCTTCCACGACGGCACTCCGGTGACCGCGAAGTCCTTCGTGGACGCCTGGAACTGGTCGGCCAACACCAAGAACAACCAGATCAACTCCGACTGGTTCTCCGACATCCAGGGCTTCGCCGACGTCCACCCGGACGAGGGCGACCCGACCGCCGAGACCATGTCCGGCCTGAAGGTCGTCGACGACACCCACTTCACCATCGCGCTGACCGGCCCGGTCTCGTACTTCGAGTACAAGCTCGGCTACACCGCCTTCTCGCCGCTGCCCGAGGTCTTCTACAGCGACCCGACGAAGTACGGCCAGTCCCCGATCGGCAACGGCCCCTACAAGTTCGTCTCGTGGGAGCACAACAAGGCCGTCACCGTCGCCGCCTACGACAAGTACGCGGGCGTCGACAAGCCGAAGAACGGCGGCATCGTCTTCAAGAACTACTCGCAGGCCGAGGGCGCCTACAAGGACCTGGTCTCCGACAACCTGGACGTGCTGGACCAGGTCGACCCGAGCGACCTGGCCTCGTACAAGACCGACCTGGGCGACCGCGCCGTCGACCAGGCCCAGGGCGCCATCCAGTCGATCTCCTTCTCGCTGTACGCGGACGACTGGAAGCCGGAGAACCTGGCCAAGGTCCGCCAGGGCCTGTCGATGGCGATCGACCGCGACACCATCACCAAGACGGTGCTCAACGGCTCCCGCCAGCCCGCCAACTCCTGGGTCGCCCCGGGCGCCATGGGCTACAAGGACAACACCTGCGGCGAGTACTGCACGTACAACCCGGAGAAGGCCAAGCAGCTGATCACCGAGGGCGGCGGCGTCCCCGGCAACAAGATCACCGTGCTGTACAACGCCGACGGCGGCCACAAGGAGTGGGTGGACGCGGTCTGCAACTCCATCCGCCAGGCCACCGGCGTCGAGTGCGTCGGCGACCCGAAGCCGGACTTCAAGTCCTCGCGCGACCTGATCAAGAACAAGAAGGTCGACGGTCTGATGCGCACCGGCTGGGTGCAGGACTACCCGCTGAACGCCAACTACCTGCGCGACGTGTTCGGCACCGGCGCCGCGGCCAACGACGCGGGCTACTCCAGCCCGGCGTTCGACCAGCTGGCCGCCGAGGCGGACAAGGCCACCTCGGTGGAGAAGACCGCCGAGCTGTACCAGCAGGCCGAGGCCCAGCTGGCCAAGGACATGCCGGCCATCCCGCTCTGGTACTACAAGACCACCGCCGGTTACTCGAACAACGTGCAGAACGTGAAGTACGACTCGTTCGGTGACCCGGTCTTCACCCAGGTCGAGGTCAAGCAGAAGTAACCGAGCCGGCACCGCACGGCTCGAACAGACACGGCCGGTGCCGTGCACCGCCCCACCGGGCGGCCCGGCACCGGCCGTTGTCACGTCCAGAACTCTGACACCGGGACTGACGGCACGTCAGAGCAGTCAATTGGAGGCACGATGGGGCGCTACGTCGCGAGGCGACTGCTCCAGATGATCCCGGTGTTCCTGGGCACGGTCACGATCATCTTCTTCATGACCCGCATGCTGCCCGGTGACCCCGCGGCCGCGATGTGGGGCGACAAGGCCGCCGACCCGGCCCAGCTCGCCGCGTTCAAGCACGACATGGGACTCGACGTCTCCAAGTGGCAGCAGTACCTCGACTACATGGGGAACCTGTTCACCGGCGACTTCGGCAAGACCATGAACGGCCGCCAGGTCATCGACGTGATCGGTGAGGCCCTCCCGGTCACCATCCGGCTCGCGCTGCTGGCCTTCGTCTTCGAGCTGGTCATCGGCATCGGCATCGGCCTGTTCGCCGGGCTGCGCCGTGGCAAGGCGTTCGACAAGTCGACGCTGGTCCTGACCCTGCTGCTGATCTCGATCCCGGTCCCGGTGCTCGGCTTCATCTTCCAGAACGTCTTCGCGATCCAGCTCGGCTGGGTCACCCCGACGGTGCAGAGCTCCACCAACCTGGGCCAGCTGATCCTGCCCGCCGTCGTGCTCGGCTCGATCTCGCTCGCGTACGTCGCCCGCCTCACCCGGACCTCCATCGCGGAGAACCTGAAGGCCGACTACATGCGCACCGCGGTCGCCAAGGGCCTGCCCAAGCGCAAGGTGATCGGCACCCACCTGCTGCGCAACTCGATGATCCCGGTGGTCACCTTCCTGGGCACCGACCTGGGCGCCCTGATGGGCGGCGCGATCGTCACCGAGGGCATCTTCAACGTCCAGGGCGTCGGTAACGCGCTGTACCACGCCATCGGCCGCAGCGAGGGTGCGACCGTCTCCGGCTTCGTCGTGGTGCTGGTGCTGGTCTTCCTCTTCGCCAGCCTGCTCGTCGACCTGCTCTACGCGGTCCTGGACCCGAGGATCCGGTATGCCTGACCTGATCGAGAAGAACGCCGAGATCCCCGCGCAGCGGGGCGGCGCCACCGCCGAGGCGAAGGCCGAGAAGCCCCGCAGCCTCGGCCTGGACGCCTGGCACGACCTGCGCAAGCGCCCGGTCTTCATCATCTCCGCGGTGCTGATCGTGCTGCTGGTGCTGTTCGCGATCGCCCCCGGCCTGTTCACCTCGGTGGACCCGCGGGCCGGCGACCTGAGCAAGCACTACCTGAGCAAGCCGAACTACCTGCACTTCTTCCAGGCGGACTGGTTCGGCTACGACGGCCAGGGCCGCTCCATCTACGCCCGGATGATCTACGGCGCCCGCGCCTCGATGGTCGTCGGCATCTGCGTCACCGCCGGTGTCACGATCGTCGGCGGCCTGCTGGGCATGGCGGCCGGCTACTACGGCGGCTGGGTCGACACGATCATCTCCCGCTTCACCGACATGGTGTTCGGCATCCCGCTGCTGCTCGGCGCGCTGGTCATCCTGAACGCCTTCTCGGTCCGCACGGTCTGGTCGGTGGTGTTCGCGCTGGTCGTGCTCGGCTGGACCCAGATGACCCGCGTGATGCGCGGCTCGGTGATCACGGTCAAGCAGTCCGACTACGTGACCGCGGCCAAGGCGCTCGGCGCCGGCACCGGCCGGATCATGTTCAAGCACATCCTGCCGAACGCGGTGGCCCCGGTGATCGTGGTCGCCACCATCGCGCTGGGCGGCTACATCGCCGCCGAGGCCACGCTGAGCTTTCTCGGCATCGGCCTGCAGGACCCGACCATCTCCTGGGGCATCGACATCAACTCGGCCCAGAAGGTGATCCGCCAGGCGCCGTTCGTGCTGTTCTTCCCGGCCGGCATGCTCTCCGTCACCGTGCTGGCGTTCATCATGCTCGGCGACGCGGTCCGCGACGCCCTCGACCCGAAGCTGCGCTGAGAGAGGCGGCCCGCACCATGACCACCGCACCCGAGAAGACCACTGCCGCCAAGGACCGTCCGGCCCCCGGCACCCCGCTGCTCGAAGTCCGCGACCTGCACGTCGAGTTCAAGACCCGGGACGGCGTCGCCAAGGCCGTCAACGGCGTCAACTACTCGGTCGCCGCCGGTGAGACGCTGGCCGTGCTCGGCGAGTCCGGCTCCGGCAAGTCCGTCACCGCGCAGACCATCATGGGCATCCTCGACATGCCGCCCGGCCGGATCACCTCCGGGGAGATCCTGTTCCGCGGCCAGGACATGCTGAAGATGTCCAACGAGGAGCGCCGGAAGATCCGCGGCCGCAAGATCGCGATGATCTTCCAGGACGCGCTGTCCTCGCTCAACCCGGTGCTCTCCGTCGGCTACCAGCTCGGCGAGATGTTCCGCGTGCACGAGGGCGCCTCCAAGAAGGAGGCCAAGGCCAAGGCCATCGAGCTGATGGACCGGGTCCGGATCCCCGCCGCCGCCCAGCGCGTCGGCGACTACCCGCACCAGTTCTCCGGCGGCATGCGCCAGCGCATCATGATCGCGATGGCGCTGGCCCTGGAGCCCGACCTGATCATCGCGGACGAGCCCACCACCGCGCTGGACGTCACCGTCCAGGCCCAGGTGATGGACCTGCTCGCCGAGCTCCAGGCCGAGTACCACATGGGCCTGATCCTGATCACCCACGACCTCGGCGTGGTCGCCGACGTCGCGGACAAGATCGCCGTCATGTACGCGGGCCGGATCGTCGAGACCGCCCCCGTCCACGACCTGTACGCCAAGCCCGCCCACCCCTACACCGAGGGCCTGCTCCGGTCGATCCCGCGACTGGACCAGAAGGGCGAGGAGCTGTACGCGATCAAGGGCCTGCCGCCCAACCTCTACAAGGTCCCGGCCGGCTGCGCGTTCAACCCGCGCTGCGACGCCGCCACCGACCTGTGCCGCACCGAGAGCCCGGCCCTGTACCAGGTCACCGACCGGGACGGCGCCGAGATCGCCGGGCGCGCGAGCGCCTGCCACTTCTGGAAGGAGACCCTCCATGGCTGAGCCCATCCTGGAGGTCCGCGACCTGGTCAAGCACTACCCGCTGACCCAGGGCGTCCTGTTCAAGAAGCAGGTCGGCGCGGTCAAGGCCGTCGACGGCATCTCCTTCACCCTGCACAAGGGCGAGACGCTCGGCATCGTCGGCGAGTCCGGCTGCGGCAAGTCCACCCTCGCCAAGGTCCTGATGAACCTGGAGCGGGCGACCGCCGGCCAGGTCCTCTACAAGGGCGAGGACATCTCCCGGCTGTCCGGCGCGGCCCTCAAGGCCGTCCGCCGCAACATCCAGATGGTGTTCCAGGACCCGTACACCTCGCTGAACCCGCGGATGACGGTCGGCGACATCATCGGCGAGACCTTCGAGATCCACCCCGAGGTCGCGCCCAAGGGCGACCGGCGCAAGGCCGTGCAGGACCTGCTGGACGTGGTGGGCCTGAACCCGGAGTACATCAACCGGTACCCGCACCAGTTCTCCGGCGGCCAGCGCCAGCGGATCGGCATCGCCCGCGGCCTGGCGCTCAAGCCGGAGATCATCATCTGCGACGAGCCGGTCTCCGCGCTCGACGTGTCGGTGCAGGCCCAGGTGATCAACCTGCTGGAGCAGCTGCAGCAGGACTTCGAGCTCTCCTACATGTTCATCGCCCACGACCTCTCGATCGTCCGGCACATCTCCGACCGGGTCGGCGTGATGTACCTCGGCAAGATGGTCGAGATCGGCACCGACCTGGAGATCTACGACCACGCCACCCACCCGTACACCCAGGCGCTGCTGTCCGCGGTGCCGGTGCCGGACCCGAGCGACCGGGAGAACCGCGAGCGGATCATCCTCTCCGGCGACATCCCCTCGCCGGCCAACCCGCCCTCCGGGTGCCGCTTCCGCACCCGCTGCTGGAAGGCCGAGGAGCGCTGCTCCACCGAGCTCCCGCTGCTGGCCGTCCCCGAGCTGCTCGCCGGCGGCGCCAGGCACGAGTCGGCCTGCCACTTCGCGGCCGAGCGGGAGGCCGCGGCCGCGTAACAGCCGCACCGCACGGACGCGGAGGGGGCACCGGGAGACACTCCCGGTGCCCCCTCCCCGTTCGGCCCTACTGCGGTCGCGCCGCAACTGCCCGGCCCTTCTCATGAGGTGAGATGCGTCTCATACACCCCTGAGGAGGAAGCTCCATGCCTGCAGGCACCCGCGTGCGCTGGGCTGTTGTCAGTGCGACGTCCGTGGCCCTGGTGGCCACGGGTTGCGGCAGCAGCGGCGGCGGCTCCGGTGGCGGTTCGTCGGACACCAGCAAGACCTTCACCTACCAGAGCAGCGAGCCGCAGAACCCGCTGCAGCCGGCCAACGCCAACGAGACCGGTGGCGGACGCATCGTGCAGAACCTGTTCAAGGGCCTGGCCGACTACGACCCCTCCAACGGCAAGCTGCGGATGCAGGTCGCGGACTCGATCGACACCAGCGACTCGCAGACCTACAACGTCACGCTGAAGTCCGGCTGGACGTTCCACGACGGCACGCCGGTGACCGCGCAGAGCTTCGTGGACGCCTGGAACTGGGCGGCCAACGTCAACAACAACCAGATCAACAGCTCCTGGTTCGGTGACATCGAGGGCTACAAGGACCTCCACCCGGAGAGCGGCTCGCCGAGCACCGACAAGATGTCCGGCCTGACCGTCCAGGACGACACGCACTTCACCATCAAGCTGTACAACAAGGTCTCGTACTTCCCGTACAAGCTGGGGTACGTGGCCTTCTCGCCGCTCCCGGAGGGGTTCTTCAAGGACCCGGCGGGCTACGGGCAGAAGCCGGTGGGCAACGGGCCGTACGAGTTCGTCAGCTGGGACCACAACTCGCAGGTGGTCACCAAGACGTTCGCCAACTACCAGGGCGTGGACAAGCCGAAGAACGGCGGCGTCGTCTTCAAGATGTACACCA
The DNA here is from genome assembly GCF_053603035.1 of Kitasatospora sp. NPDC004272. NCBI lineage: Bacteria > Bacillati > Actinomycetota > Actinomycetes > Kitasatosporales > Streptomycetaceae > Kitasatospora > Kitasatospora sp. NPDC004272. The sequence goes on from NZ_JBSGET010000019.1 coordinate 24,928, forward strand.
CCGCCGAGGCCGCCTACGCGGACCTGCAGTCGAACAACCTGGACGTGATCGACCAGGTGCCGCCGTCGGCGCTGGCGAACTACAAGAACGACCTGGGCGACCGGGCGATCGACGCCCCGCAGGGCGCGATCCAGAACATCGGCTTCACCCTCTACCAGGCCGACTGGCAGGGCCAGGACAAGGCCAAGGTCCGACAGGGCCTGTCGATGGCGATCGACCGCGACACCATCACCAAGACGGTGCTGCAGGGTTCGCGCAAGTCCGCCACCGCCTGGGTCGCCGAGGGCGTCGAGGGCTACAAGTCCGGTACCTGCGGGGACTTCTGCACGTACGACGCGGACAAGGCGAAGCAGCTGATCCAGGAGGGCGGCGGCGTCCCCGGCAACGCGATCAAGATCACGTACAACGCGGACGGCGGCCACAAGGAGTGGGTGGACGCGGTCTGCAACTCCATCCGGCAGGCCACCGGGGTGAACTGCAGCGGCGACCCGAAGACCGACTTCAAGACCGCCCGCGCGGCGATCACCGGCCACCAGATCAACGGCCTGTTCCGCACCGGCTGGGTGCAGGACTACCCGCTGAACGCCAACTTCCTGGCGGACGTCTACCGCACCGGCGCGGCCTCGAACGACACCGGCTACTCCAGCCCGGAGTTCGACAAGCTCGCCACCGAGGCCGACCAGGCCGCCTCGATCCAGGACACCGCGACCGGCTACCAGAAGGCCGAGGAGCAGCTGGCGATCGACATGCCGGCCATCCCGCTCTGGTACTACCGGACCAACTCCGGATTCTCCACCAACGTCCAGAACGTCACGTTCGACTCCTTCGGCAACCCGGCCTGGACCCAGGTCGAGGTCAAGGGCTGACCGTGCCCGGCGCCGGCCCCGTCCTCCCCGCACGGAGGGCGGGGCTCCGGTACTACGTCACCCCTTCGGAGGGAGGGCTCCCATGGGCCACTACGTGCTACGCCGCGTGCTCCAGATGATCCCGGTGTTCTTCGGGGCCACGCTGCTGATCTTCCTGATGGTCTACAGCCTGCCGGGCGACCCGATCGCCGCGATGTTCGGCGACAAGGCGGCCGACCCGGCGCAGGTGGCCAGCCTGCGGCACAAGTACTACCTCGACCAGCCGCTGTGGAAGCAGTACCTGCACTACATGAACAACATCTTCCACCTGGACTTCGGCACCAGCTTCACCGGCCGCCCGGTCTCGGAGATCATGGCGGACGCCTTCCCGGTGACCATCCGGCTGGCCCTGGTCGCCTTCTTCTTCGAGATCTTCATCGGCCTGCCGCTGGGCCTGATCGCGGGCCTGTACCGCGGCAGCATCGCCGACACCCTGGTGCTGGTGCTGACCCTGATCGTCATCTCGATCCCGGTGTTCGTGCTCGGCTACATCGCACAGACGATCTTCGCGATCAACCTGGGGTGGGTGACGGCCACCGTCCAGGACTCCGAGGACATCACCCAGTTGATCCTGCCGGGCCTGGTGCTGGCGTCCCTGTCGCTGGCGTACGTGGCCCGGCTCACCCGCACCTCGATCGGCGAGAACCTGCGCGCCGACTACATGCGCACCGCGGTCGCCAAGGGCCTGCCGCGGCACACCATCATCGGGCGGCACCTGCTGCGCAACTCGCTGATCCCGGTGGTGACCTTCCTGGGCACCGACCTGGGCGCGCTGATGGGCGGCGCCATCGTCACCGAGGGCATCTTCAACATCGCCGGCGTCGGCAACGTCCTCTACAAGGCGATCAACCAGAAGGAAGGCCCGACGGTGGTCGGCATCGTCACCGTGCTGGTGCTGGTGTACCTGGTCGCCAGCCTGGTCGTCGACCTGCTGTACGCCGTCCTTGACCCGAGGATCCGCTATGCCTGAGCGCAACGAGGACATCCCCGACGACAACGACCCGCTGCGCAACATCCAGCCGACCGACAGCGACCACCTGGACTACGTGGGCCAGCAGGGACTGGCCGTGGAGCAGGAGACCCTGATCGAGCCCGACCCGGTCAAGCGGGAGCAGGCCCGCAGCCTGTGGGGCGACGCCTGGCGGGACCTGCGCAAGCGGCCCACCTTCATCATCTCGACGCTGCTGATCCTGCTGCTGATCGTGATCGCGATCTGGCCGGGGCTGTTCACCGACACCGACCCGCGGGCCGCCGACCTGACCAAGGACTACCTGCGCAAGCCCGACTACACCGACTTCTTCGGGGCCGGCTGGTTCGGCTACGACGGCCAGGGCCGCTCGATCTACGCCCGGGTGCTGTACGGGGCCCGGGCGTCCATCACGGTCGGCATCTGCGTCACCCTGGCGGTCACCGTCCTGGGCGGCCTGGCCGGGATGGTGGCCGGGTACTTCGGCGGCTGGACCGACTCGGTGATCTCCCGGATCATCGACATCTTCTTCGGCATCCCGCTGCTGCTCGGCGCCCTGGTGCTGCTGAACGCCTTCTCGACGCGCACCGTGTGGTCGGTGGTGATCGCGCTGGCCTTCCTCGGCTGGACGCAGCTGGCCCGCGTGATGCGCGGCTCGGTGATCACCGTCAAGCAGTCCGACTACGTGGTCGCCGGACGGGCGCTCGGCGCCGGCACCAACCGGCTGATGTTCCGCCACATCCTGCCCAACGCGGTGGCCCCGGTGATCGTGGTCGCCACCATCGCGCTCGGCGGCTACATCACCGCCGAGGCCACGCTGAGCTTCCTCGGCATCGGCCTGCAGGACCCGACCATCTCCTGGGGCGTGGACATCTCCTCCGCGCAGAAGGTGATCCGGCAGGCGCCGTTCGCCCTGTTCTTCCCGGCCGCCGCGCTCTCCGTCACCGTGCTGGCCTTCATCATGCTGGGCGACGCGGTGCGCGACGCCCTCGATCCGAAGCTGCGCTGAGCGAGGGGAAAGGCACATGACCACCGCCGCCGACCAGGCCCGCACGGCCCGCGAGGAACCCTTCACCGGGCCGCTGCTGGACGTGAAGGACCTGCACGTCGAGTTCAAGACCCGGGAGGGCGTCGCCAAGGCCGTCAACGGCGTCAACTACACCGTCAGCGCGGGCGAGACGCTGGCCGTGCTCGGCGAGTCGGGCTCCGGCAAGTCCGTCACCGCGCAGGCCATCATGGGCATCCTGGACATGCCGCCGGCCAGCATCCCGCGGGGGGAGATCCTGTTCCGCGGCCGGGACATGCTGAAGATGTCCAAGGACGAGCGGCGCAAGATCCGCGGACAGAAGATCGCGATGATCTTCCAGGACGCGCTGTCCTCGCTCAACCCGGTGCTCACCGTCGGCTACCAGCTCGGCGAGATGTACCGCAAGCACCGCGGCGCCAACCGCAAGGACGCCCGGGCCAAGGCCATCGAGCTGATGGACCGGGTCCGGATCCCCGCCGCCAAGGAGCGGGTCAACGACTACCCGCACCAGTTCTCCGGCGGCATGCGCCAGCGCATCATGATCGCGATGGCGCTGGCCCTGGAGCCCGACCTGATCATCGCGGACGAGCCCACCACCGCGCTGGACGTCACCGTCCAGGCCCAGGTGATGGACCTGCTCGCCGAGCTCCAGGCCGAGTACCACATGGGCCTGATCCTGATCACCCACGACCTCGGCGTGGTCGCCGACGTCGCGGACAAGATCGCCGTCATGTACGCGGGCCGGATCGTCGAGACCGCCCCCGTCCACGAGCTCTACGCCCGGCCGGCCCACCCCTACACCCGGGGGCTGCTGGACTCCATCCCGCGGCTCGACCAGAAGGGCCAGGAGCTCTTCGCGATCAAGGGCCTGCCGCCCAACCTGCTGCGGATCCCGCCCGGCTGCGCGTTCAACCCGCGCTGCCCCCGGGCGCAGGACGTCTGCCGGCAGAAGGTGCCGCCGCTGGAGCAGGTGACCGAGGACGACGGGACACCGCTGGCCGGACGGCGCAGCGCGTGCTTCTTCTGGAAGGAGACCCTCCGTGACGGTTAACGGTGCCACCCCGCTCGGGGCGACCACCCCCGAGGAGGTCGCGTTCGCCCAGGACGTGCCGCGCGGCGAACCCATCCTGGAGGTGCGCGACCTGCGCAAGCACTTCCCGCTGACCAAGGGCGTCCTGTTCAAGAAGCAGGTCGGCGCGGTCAAGGCCGTCGACGGGGTCTCCTTCGACCTGATGCAGGGCGAGACGCTCGGCATCGTCGGCGAGTCCGGCTGCGGCAAGTCCACCCTCGCCAAGGTCCTGATGAACCTGGAGCCCGCCACCGCCGGGTCGGTGAAGTACAAGGGCGAGGAGATCTCGCACCTGTCCGGCGCCGCGCTGAAGGCGGTGCGCCGCAACATCCAGATGGTGTTCCAGGACCCGTACACCTCGCTGAACCCGCGGATGACGGTCGGCGACATCATCGGCGAACCCTTCGAGATCCACCCGGAGGTCGCGCCCAAGGGCGACCGGCGCAAGGCCGTGCAGGACCTGCTGGACGTGGTCGGGCTCAACCCGGAGTACATCAACCGGTACCCGCACCAGTTCTCCGGCGGCCAGCGCCAGCGGATCGGCATCGCCCGCGGCCTGGCGCTCAAGCCCGAGGTGATCATCTGCGACGAGCCGGTCTCCGCGCTCGACGTGTCGGTCCAGGCCCAGGTGATCAACCTGCTGGAGCAGCTGCAGGGCGAGTTCAACCTGTCGTACATGTTCATTGCGCACGACCTGTCGATCGTCCGGCACATCTCCGACCGGGTCGGCGTGATGTACCTCGGGCGGATGGTCGAGATCGGCACCGACCTGGAGATCTACGAGCACGCCACCCACCCGTACACCCAGGCGCTGCTGTCCGCCGTGCCGGTGCCCGACCCGGCCGCGCGCGAGCACCGGGACCGGATCGTGCTGGTCGGCGACGTGCCCTCGCCGGCCAACCCGCCCTCCGGGTGCCGCTTCCGCACCCGCTGCTGGAAGGCCCAGGAGAAGTGCGCGCGGGAGGACCCGGCGCTGACCGTGCGGGACTGGCTGGAGGGACGGGCCCGGCACGACTCGGCCTGCCACTTCGCCGGCGAGCGGGAGAACCTGATCTGACCCGCCGCACGGACGCGGAAGGGCCCTGCCGAACGGATCGGCGGGGCCCTTCCGCTTCGGTGCCGGGGGCTCAGACCTCGGCGCGCTGGGCGGGGACGGCGGCGGTGCTGCCCTCCTCCGGGAAGTGGCAGGCCGTCAGGTGGTTCTCCGCGTTGCCGGACAGCCGCACCAGCGGCGGCTCCTCGGTGGCGCACTTCTCCTGCGCCTTCCAGCAGCGGGTGCGGAAGCGGCAGCCGGACGGCGGGTTGAGCGGCGAGGGGACGTCGCCGGTCAGCCGGATCCGCTCGCGGTCGTCGTCCGGGTCGGCCTCCGGGACGGCGGACAGCAGGGCGTGGGTGTAGGGGTGCCGGGGCGCCTCGTACAGCGACTTGCGGTCGGCGATCTCGACGATCTTGCCGAGGTACATCACCGCGACGCGCTCCGAGAAGTGCCGCACCACCGACAGGTCGTGGGCGATGAACAGGAAGGCGATGCCCAGCTCGCGCTGCAGCTCCTGGAGCAGGTTGACCACCTGCGCCTGGATCGACACGTCCAGCGCCGAGACCGGCTCGTCCGCGACGATCAGCTTCGGGTTCAGCGACAGCGCCCGGGCCACGCCGATGCGCTGGCGCTGGCCGCCGGAGAACTCGTGCGGGAAGCGGTTGTAGTGCTCCGGGTTGAGGCCGACCGTCTCCAGCAGCTCCTGCACCCGGCGCTGGACGCCGCCGGCCGGCTGGATGCCGTTGATCTCCATCGGCGCGCCGATGATCGAGCCGACGGTGTGCCGCGGGTTCAGCGAGGAGTACGGGTCCTGGAAGATCATCTGGATCTCGGACCGGATCGGCGCGAGCTCCTTGCGGCTCGCGTGCGTGATGTCCTGCCCGGCGTAGCGGATCTCGCCGGCGGTCGGCTCCAGCAGCCGGGTCACCAGGCGGCCGGTGGTCGACTTGCCGCAGCCGGACTCGCCGACCAGGCCCACCGACTCGCCGGGGAACACCTCCAGGTCCACGCCGTCCACCGCGTGCACCGCGCCGACCTGGCGCTTGAACAGGAAGCCGTCCATCACCGGGAAGTGCTTCTTCAGACCGGTGATCGACAGCAGCGGATCGCCGGAGAGGGCGGACCGGGAGGCGGGCTTGAGGGTCGTCTCGTTGCTCATGGTGTGCCTCTCAGCCGAGCCGCGGCTTGATCTGGTCGATGAAGATGTCCTGCCGCTGGGCCGGCTCCAGGTGGCAGGCGGCGGCGTGCCCGGCGGCCGGGGAGAGCGGCGGGCGCTCGGTGGTGCAGCGATCGCCGGCCACCTGCCCGGGGAAGTCGCAGCGCGGGTTGAACGGGCAGCCGGACGGCAGGTTGATCAAGCTCGGCGGGGTGCCGCGGACCGGCCGCAGCGGCACGTCCACGTCCCCGGTCAGGCTCGGCATCGAGGACAGCAGGCCCCAGGTGTACGGGTGCTGGGGGGCCTTCAGCACCTCGCGGACGGTACCGCGCTCCACGGCCCGGCCCGCGTACATCACCATGATGTCCTGCGCGGTCCGGGCGACCACGCCCAGGTCGTGGGTGATCAGGATGATCGCGGTGCCCATCTCCTGCTGGAGGTCCTTGAGCAGGTCGAGGATCTGGGCCTGCACGGTGACGTCCAGCGCGGTGGTCGGCTCGTCCGCGATGACCAGCTTGGGGTCGCAGACCAGCGACATGGCGATCATCGCGCGCTGGCGCATGCCGCCGGAGAACTGGTGCGGGTAGTCGTCGACCCGGCTGGTGGGCTGCGGGATGCCGACCCGGGTCAGCATCTCGATCGCCCGGTCCCGGGCCTCCTTCTTGGAGGCGCCGGTGTGCTTGCGGAAGGTCTCGGCGATCTGCTTGCCGATGGTGTGGAACGGCGACAGCGCGGTCAGCGGGTCCTGGAAGATCATCGACATCTTCTTGCCGCGGAGCTTCTCCAGCTCCCGGTTCGACGCGCCGACCAGTTCCTGGCCGTCCAGCTTGATCGAACCGGTGATCTCGGTCCGGTCCGGGTTGTGCAGGCCCAGCACGGCCAGGTTGGTCACCGACTTGCCGGAACCGGACTCGCCGACGATGCCGAGCGTGGAGCCCGGGGCCACGTCGAAGGAGAGGCTGTCCACGGCCCGGACCACGCCGTCCTCGGTGCTGAAGCGGACCGAGAGGTCGCGGACTGAGAGGAACGGCGTGCCGCCGCTGCCGGCGGACACCTCCTCGGGCTTGGCCTGGGTGGTCATGGACTGGGCTCCTCGGTGCGGTACGTGAGGTCGGGACTGCGGTCGGCCGGGGTGTGGCCGTCAGGCCAGGCGGATGCGCGGGTCGATCAGGGCGTAGGCGGCGTCGACGATGATGTTGAAGAAGACGATCAGGGTGGCGGCCACCATGGTCACGCCGACCAGCAGCGACAGGTCGGAGTCGTTGAAGGAGTGGATCGCCAGCTCGCCCAGGCCGTGCAGGCTGAACGTCGTCTCGGTGATGATGGCGCCGCCGAGCAGCACGCCCAGGTCGATGCCGAAGACGGTGACGATGGTGCCCATCGCGCCGCGCCAGGCGTAGCGCATGAAGACCGAGGTGCCCGACATGCCCTTGGCCCGGGCGGTCCGCACGTAGTCCTCGGACAGCTGCTCGACCATCGAGGAACGGGTCATCCGGGTGTAGTTCGCGGTCCAGATCAGCGACAGCACGATCCACGGCACCAGCAGGCCGCTGGCCCAGCCGATCGGGTCCTCGGTGATCGGCACGTAGGTCGGCAGCTCCAGCAGGTCGGTGCTGTAGCACAGCGCCCACAGGGCCAGCGGGCCGGCCACGTAGATCTGCATCGAGGAGGCCAGCAGCGAGAAGGAGCTGGCGATCTTGTCGGCGGGCTTGCCCTGCTTGTGGGCGGCCAGCATGCCGGTGCCGATGCCGACGATCAGGAAGACGACGGCGGAGCCGACGGTCAGCGACAGGGTGGTCGGGAAGCGGTCCGCGAGGATGCCGCCGACCAGCTCCTTCTTGTCGAAGGAGTAGCCGAAGCACGGAGCGCCGCAGTGCACGCCGTTGAAGGTGCCGCCGGTGAAGATGGTGGTCAGCCAGTTCCAGTACTGGACCGGCCAAGCGTGGTCGAAGCCCATGTCGTGCCTGATCAGGGCAAGGTTCTCGGGCGTGCAGGTCTTGCCGCAGTAGAGCCTCGCCGGATCCGCCGGAATCGCGAAGAACAGCGCGTACGTGACCATCGAGACGATCAACAGGATGACTAGCGCGCCGAGGGTTCGGCGGACGAGGAATCGGAGCATCGGACGGGGCTCTCCTGATCGGGGCGGGACACCGGCAGGTCGTGCCGGTGTCCCGCCGTGAGCTGCTGCTCGGTGACGACTACTACTTGACGTAGATGTTGAGCGGGTACTGCAGGCCCATCAGCGAGTCGAACTTCACGCCGCCCAGGCCCGAGCCGTAGAGGCTCAGCGAGCGCTGGTAGACGTCCGGGATCGAGTACGCGTTGTCCTGCAGCTGCTTGTCGATCGCGGCCCACGCCTTGCCCTGGGCGACCGGGTCGGCGATCTTGGCGGCGGCGTCGATCGCGGAGTTGATCGCCGGGTCGTTCACGTGCGCCAGGTTCTGGCCGCCGTCGGCGATGCCCCGGCCGTCCCACACCGGCTGCAGCGAGGTGTAGCCGGTCGGCCAGTCGGCGCCCCAGCCGCCCCAGTACAGGTCGGCGCCGTTGTCGACCAGCGCGATGGTGTCGTAGTAGGTCTTGGCGTCCAGCGGCTTCGGGACGAACTTGAAGCCGGCCTTCTCCAGCGCGTCGCGGATGGCCTCGGTGACCTTCTGCTGGATCGGGGTGTTGTTGTACGGGTACACGATGGTGGTGCCCACCGCGTTCGCCTCGGTCAGCAGCTTCTTGGCCGCCTCCGGGTCGCCCTCCGGCTTCTGCAGGATGCCGTACGGGTCGTAGGACTCGTAGCCGAGGGTGGTCGGGCTCATGTACGAGGTGGCGTAGTCACCGTAGGAGGTGCCGCCCTGGAGCTGGCGGGTCTGCTTGTGCGGGAACGCCTTGATGAGCGCCTCGCGGACCTTCTTGTCCTTGATGCGGTCGTTGTTGATGTAGTAGTAGTCGACGTACGGGGTCAGGCCCTCAAGGGTGCGCGACTTGAGCTTGTCGTCGGCCTTCACCTTGTCGGTGTAGTTCGGGTGGACCGTGTTGTGGAAGGTGAACGCGGTCTTGTCGTCGCCGTTGTCCGCCATGAAGCGCTCGGTGGACTGCTGCAGCTGGACGCCGAAGCTCATGTGCCACTTGTCCGGGTAGGCGTTCCGGATCGGGTCGGTGGCCGGGTCCCAGTTGGGGTTGCGCTCCAGGTCCAGCGAGCGGTCGGTGACGTGCTCGGTGATCTGGTACGGGCCGGAGGAGAACGGCTTCTTGTCGTACTCCTCCTTCGTGTCGTGGGCCTGCGGCACGATGCCGTAACCGGTCATCGCCAGGGTGAAGTTGGCGTCCGGGTGGATGTCCTGGAAGGTGATGACCACGGTCTTGTCGTCCGGGGTCTGGACCGCGTCCAGCTGCTTGCCGCCGTAGGGGCCCTCGTAGGCGGTGCGGTAGTCGGAGCCCGAGATCCAGCCCTGGATGTAGGTCGGGCCGGACTTGATGAAGCTCGCGTAGGTGCGCTCGATCGAGTACTTCACGTCGGCCGAGGTGATCGGCGAGCCGTCCTGCCACTTCACGCCGTCCTTCAGCGTGAACTTCCAGGTCTTGCCGCCGTCGGTGGTGCTGCCGGTGTCGGTGGCGAGGTCGCCGACGAGCTTCTGCGAGCCGTCCGCCTGGAGCTTGTAGCCGGTCAGCTGGCGGGTGAAGAGCAGCGAGACCTCGCTGTTGTAGTTCAGGTAGATCTGGGCCGGGTCGAGGTGCGAGAAGTCGTCGCGGTCGATCATGTTGACCGTGCCGCCCGTCTTCGCGCCCGGCTCCGCGGCGGCGGGGCCCTTCGAGTCCTCGGCGGTGCCGATCGAGATCGAGGAGATCTTGGCGGGGGCCTTCGAGGCGCTGGCGCCGTCGCCGTTGCTGTGGCCGCTGGAGCACGCCGTGGTGACGGTCAGGGCCCCGGCCACCAGAATGGCTGCCGCGAGCCGTGTCTTGTGAGAGCTCATCTTCATCCTGCCTGGGGTAGTTGTGCGGAAATCTTCGTGGGTGTGCCCGGGGCCTGGCTTTCCCGTCCCCCCGGAGTCTTGAGGGTCCGTCAGCGGTTGGTCTTCGGGTCGAACGCGTCCCGGACCGAGTCGCCGAGCAGGTTGAAGGCCAGCACGAACACCACCATGGCGATGCCCGGGAAGAGCAGGAAGGTGACGTCGGTGCGGAGGAAGGTCGCGCCGTCCGCGATCATGCGGCCCCAGTCCGGGGTCGGCTCGGTCACGCCCACGCCGAGGTAGGACAGGCCGGCCTCGGCGGTGACGAAGGCGGGCAGCGCGAGGGTGGACTGCACCAGGATCGGGGTCCACAGGTTCGGCAGGATCTCCTTGAAGATGATCCTCATCGGGGAGGCGCCGGTGACCTTCGCCGCCTCGATGAACTCCCGCTCGCGCAGCGAGAGCGACACGCCGCGCAGGATGCGGGCCAGGCTCATCCAGCCGAGCAGCGACAGCACCAGGGTGACCGAGACGAACGGCAGCCAGCCCGGCGGGTTCTGGTCGCGGGCGACCAGCAGGCCGGTGACCACCGGCATGGTCGCGATCAGGAAGATCTGCGACGGGAACGACATCAGGACGTCGATCACCCGGCCGATGAAGTAGTCGGTCTTGCCGCCGAGGTAGCCGGCCGCGATGCCGAGCGCGACGCCGATCGCGGTGGTCAGCACCGAGGTGGCGACGGCGATGATCAGCGAGGTGCGGATCCCGTAGATCAGCAGGGTGAGCACGTCGCGGCCGAGGCCGGGCTCCAGGCCGAACCAGAAGTCGCCGCTGATGCCGCCGTTGGGACCGGTCGGCAGGCCGGAGTCGGTCAGCAGGTCGCTGGCGTTCTGGCCGTAGTGGGTCTTCGGGTCCTTGCCGTACAGCATGGAGATGAGCGGGGCCAGGATCGCCACCGCGACGAAGAAGAGCACCACGCACGCGCTCACCACGCCGGTGCGGTCACGGAGGAAGCGGCGCCACATCAGCTTCCCGGGAGAGAGGCCGCGGAAGCCCGGATCGGCGGGCGCGTCGGCCGTGGCGTTGTCCGCGAGGTCCGACGTCGACCCGGGACGGGAGGTGTCCCCGTCCGTCGTGGCCCCAGTAGGCGTCGTCATGGTGCTAAAGCTCCCGACCGTGGTCCGTGCAGAAGCAAGGAGTAAGAACTTGGATGAATGGACTCTTGCAAGTCGTTTATCGAACGTCAAGAGTTCCCCAGTTGTCGATGGCGCATTTCCTCCTTCGTGCTGGAATGTCAACCACTTCGTAGTTCTCGGACTCTTGACACCGGGCTGGCAAGACGGTCAAAACCGGACAGAATCCATCAAGTCGCGTTCACATGTCCGTAACGACGCACTGTCAGGTCCGGTATCAGGACGTCGAGTTGCTCTCCGGGGTCGGATGACGCGCGTAGAGGCGATGTCCGGTTTGGCACTGTTCATCGCAATTGGCGAGTGCAATTGAGTGTCCGATTATCGGACATCGGTGTTTTCGGGCGTGCCGAAGCGAATTCACGGGTATGGCTCACCCAATTCGGGCGGCACTCGGGGCGCCGCCCGACTGGCATTTTCTCGCCATTGGCGAGTCCTCGCCGCAGCGTTACGGCGGACGTTGTTACTTCATCAGGCCGATGTTCTCGTAGACGACATCCCCGAGGCCGGCCGCGCCGATGTTGGCGAGTTCCTTGCGCACCCCGTAGATGGCCGGGCGCTGGTACAGCGGCACCAGGCCGGCGACCTGCCAGGCCTCCGAGTCGGCGAGGTTGAGCGCCGTGGTCTCCTCGTCGGCGGTGTCCGCCTTGGCGGCGTCCGCCATCGCCCGGTCCAGCGCCTTGCTGCCGACCTGGGCCCAGTTGGAGCCGGAGTCCTGCTGGAAGGTGCTGATCGAGTTGGAGACCGGGAAGGGCGTGCCCAGCAGGGAGAACGAGGTCAGGTCGAAGTCGTGCTTGTAGATGTAGCCGTCGAAGTACTCGCCGGCCGGCACGGTCCGGACCTGGACGGTCACCCCGATCGCGGCGAGCATCCGGGTGACCTCCTCGCTCTCGTTGGCGGCCAGGTTGTTCGCGGCCGGCGCCACGTAGCGCAGCACCAGCTCCTTGCCGTCCCTGGCGCGCACGCCGTTCGGGCCGGGCTTCCAGCCCAGCGAGTCGAGCACGGCCCTCGCGGCGTCCGGGTCGAAGCGGCTCAGGCCGTTCGAGTTGTCCTGGTAGCCGTGCTGGGAGGGCACCAGGAAGTGGTTGTTCATCGGCACGTACGGCCAGTCCAGGCCGGCCAGGTCGGTGCGGGTGATCTCGGCCCGGTCGATCGCCTGGATCAGTGCCTGGCGCAGCCGGGCGTCCTCCAGCAGCGGGCTCTTGCCGTTGAGCACCAGGTGCCGCAGGTTGGGGCCGCCTGCCTTGCGCACCTCGCCGCCCGCGGTGGACCTGATCAGCCGGTAGCCCTCGGTGTTGGGGCCGTTGTTGTAGAAGTCGATCTCGCCCTTGGCGAAGGCCTGCGGCATCGCGCCGGTGTCGTACGCCCTGAAGACGATCTTGTCCAGCAGCGGCTTGTCGCCCCACCAGTCCGGGTCGGCGACCACGGTGACGGTGCGCGCCGCGGCGTCCAGCGAGTCCAGCTTGAAGGGGCCCGCGGTGACCGGGATCCGGTTCTTGAAGGAGGTGTTGAACAGTTCGGGGGTGGAGACGTACTTCGCGGGCAGCAGCGGGGCGTTGCCGGCGTTGTTGAACATCGCCTGCCACTCCGAGTACGGCTCCTTGAAGGTCATCACGGCCTGGAAGTCGTCCTTGCCGCGGACCACGCTCTCCACCTGGTCGAAGCCGTTGGTGGTGGCGGTCTTGAAGTCGCTGTTCAGGCTGCCCAGCGCCTGCCAGTCGGCCTGCAGGTCGCGCCAGGTGATCGGGGTGCCGTCGGACCAGTGGGCCTTCGGGTTGAGCGTCCACACCACGACCTGCTTGCCCTGCCGGGTCTCGCTCCTCACGTCGGAGAGGTAGGCCGGGTTGGGGGTCTGCACGCCGCCCGCGTCGGAGCGCCAGAAGGTCGGCAGCAGCGCCTTGACCACGTCGTTGGTGGACGCCTCGGAGCCGTCCGCCTGGACCGGGTTCCACTGGGTGGAGTACTGGTCGATCGCCCAGACCAGGGTGCCGCCCTGGCGCAGCGCGTCGCGCGGCCGGGAGTTCATCTCCTGCTGGGTCATCCGCGGCGCGTCCCCGCCCGCCGCTGCCGCCGCCCGGGCCGGTTCGCCGCCGGCGGAGCCCGATGTGGGGCCGCAGGAACACAGCGCGACGGACAGCGCCGCCGCCGTGGCGGTCAGGGTGAGCGGGAGGAAGCGGGGTCTCGGCACGCGGCACATCTTGCGTACCGGTGAACTGACTTGTCGACCTGCGGCGGATCAAGGATTGGTAACACGACGTGGCCGCCCGGTTGCGCGTCCGGTTTGTCCTGTTCCGTGACGCCATTGGCGAGGACTCGCCAGCGGGCCGGCCCGGGGCGCCGACTCGGCGCTCCGGACCGGCCCGCGGCTTGACGCGCCGTCAGGACGGGAGCGTGACCGAGCGCTCCTTGCCGGTCTTGGTGATGCCCTGGGCGATGGCGTCGGCCACGTCCTGGGCGGTGACCGCCGCCTGCTGGCCGTTCTTGGTGATCCGCACCTTGTCGAAGGTGGTGCCGATGGAGGTGGTCAGCGCGTCCAGGTTCCACTTGAGGACCACGGCGCCGCTCGCGTCCGGTGCCAGCGTCAGCGCGCCGGCGGCGGTGTTGCGGCCGAACAGGAACTGCTTGCCGCCCGCCTTGACCGTCACGTTGCCGGCCGTCACCTGCTTGCCCAGGCCGTCGGCGGCGGCCTGCAGCGCGTCCTGGCCGACCTTCGGCTGGGCGTCGGTGACCGGCAGCACCACCTCGGCGTCCGCCCGGCCGGCCGCCCGGCCGCGGTACGCCTGCTCGACCAGGTCGACCGCGGACGCCGAGTCCAGCGCCTTGCCGCCCGCGCCCGGGACCACCTCGGTGCCGCCGCTGGTGGTGAACTTGACGTAGCCCTCCTGCAGGGACTGCCCGGACTTGCCGCCCAGGTCGTCCAGCGCGGCCTTCAGCTTCGCCCGGTCGATCCGCACCTGCGGCGCGACGGCCTTGGCGTCGCCGGTCAGCGAGCCCAGCACGTCGACCGGGCTGTAGCTGTGCTTGGTCAGCCCGTCCACCGTCGCGGTGGTGTCGAAGCTCAGACCGGCGCTGGCCGGGTCCAGGGTGAGCGACTGGTCACCGACCTTCAGCCGGACCGGCTGCTGCCCGACCTTGGCCACCGAGCCGTCCAGCACCTTCACCGCCTGGTCGCGGGAGTCGCCGCCGATGTCGGTGCCCAGCACCGTGGTGCCCTTGGGGATGTCCGACTGGTTCATCATCAGGCCCGCGCCGTACGCGGCCGCGCCGAGGAACAGCACGCCGCCGACCCCGGTCACCACCAGCTTCTTGCCGCGGCCGCCCTTCTTCTTGGCGGCGGGCGCCGCCGGGGCAGCCGGCTTCGGCTCCCCGGCGGCCGGCCGGGCCGCCGGAGGCTGGGCCGCGGGGGCCTGCTCGCGCTTGGGCGCGGCCGCCCGCGGGCCGCCCGGGAACGGCTGCGCGGCGGGCAGGTCGGCGAACCGGCCGCCGCCGTCACCGGTCGGCCGGGGCCCCCGCGCCTCGGCGAACGGGTCGGTGAACGGGTCGCCCGGGGTGCCGGGGGCCTTCAGGAACAGCTGGGTGGTCGGCGGGTCCGATATGGCGGCGCCCGGCGCGGGCTCCTCGCCGGTGACCGGGTCGAAACCGCCGATCTGGGTGTCCTCCGGCTCCCCGGCGGCGGCCTGCGGGCGCCGCTCCGGGCCCGGGCCGTCGGCGAACGGGTCGCGGGCGGCGGCGGGGGGCTGCGCTCCGGGCTGCGGCCGGGCGAAGGGGTCCTGGGCGGGCTGCTGGGCGAACGCGTCCTGCGGGGCCGCGAACGGGTCCTGCGGGGCGGCGAACGGGTCCTGGGCCGCGGCGAACCGGTCGTCCTGACGCGGCAGCCGGTGGCCGCCGGTGCGGGAGGACGCCGGGTCGGCCGGGGCGAACGGCGAGGCGGGCGCGCCGGACGGGCGCGGCGCGGCCTGCTGCTGGGCCGCCGGGGCGGGCGGGGCGGCGGGGGCGGGCTGCGCGGGAGCCACCGGGGCGGACGCCGCCGGAGCGGGCTCCGGGCGGCCCTTCTGGCGCGGCTTGAACCACTCGCCGGTGGAGTCCGACTCGGACCCCTTCGGGCCGCCGGGCCGGGGCGCGGCCGGCTCCTGCCACTCCGGCGGCAGGTTCGGCGGCGTGGCGGTGCGCGCACCGGAGTCCATCACGCCGAGCACCGGGTCCCCCGCGCCGCCGCGGTGGCGCGGGCCGGAGGGTTCCGCGGGCTGCTCGGGCTTCGCGGGCTTCTCCTCCTTGACCTTGCTCTGCACCACGACCGGCGGGATCGGCCGGGAGCCGGGGATGTTGATCCGCACCCGGGTGGTCAGCTTGGTCTCCGTCGCCTTCGGGGCCTCGGGCTCCTCGGGGCGCCGGTCGGGAGCGTTCCGCCCGGCGGCCGGGTCCGCGCCGAGCCCACCGGGCACGCCGGTGCCGTACGGCGGGGTGCCCGACGGGTACGCGTCGGGGCCGCCGCGGCGCGGCTGCGGGTGGGCGTTGTCAGGTTCGCGGCTGCTCAATGCTGCTCTGCTCCGGGTTCGCGGCCGGGCCGGCCGGGCCGTCCGCTGCGTATGGGGCGGCTGACCGCCGGACGACGGCGAGCGGCGCGCGGCGGGCCGACCGGCCCCGGGGACATCAGCTGTTCACGTGTCGGCTACGGCGAGCGCCCCCGCCACGCGAGTGGTGCCGAAGCTACCGCCCGGCCCGGCCGGGCCGGACAGGGGGGTGGCCCGCCGGGGCACCACCTTACCGACAAGGGATCCGGGCCGTCGGGCGACCGCCGGAACCCGCGGCTCCGGATCGTCCCGGTACGCGCTAGCGGCCGCCGTCCTTGACGGGCCGTCGGGGTTCCGGCGCCGGTACGCCGAACAGGAAACCGGAGCGGGTCGGCAGGGTCGCGCAGACCACCCCGAGCACCGCGCCGCCGAACAGGTACAGGTACGCGGACGGCGTCGCGGAGAGCACCAGGTCACCCTCGGGGCGGGGCGCCAGCAGCGCCGCCAGCACCAGGAACCAGCCGCCCAGCGCGCAGCCCGCGCCGAGCTTGGTGCCGGTCGCCCGCAGGCCCCCGTAGAACAGCCCGGCGCAGCCCGCCAGCGCCAGCACGACGCCGGCGCCGCCCCACAGGGTCTGCACGAAAGCTCCGCACACCGACACCGCCGCGCCGAGCAGGAACAGCACGGCGTAGACCGCGATCCGGACGCCGCGCGGCGGCATCGGCTCGCCCAGGCGCTCCTCGCGGGTGCCCAGCAGGGCGTGCGTGAACCTCACTCCGCCACCCCCGCGAACAGGTCGGTCTCCGGGGCGCCCGGGCCGAGCGGGCCGCGCACCAGCTCGTAGTACTCGGTGGCCAGCAGCGGCTGCCCGAGGTCGTTGCTGAGTGCGAAGTGGCGCCCGGCCACGGTGATCTGGGTGGCGTGCGCCCGCATCGCGGCGGCCTTCGCCCCGGCGTGCGCGGCGTTGTCCAGCACGGTGGTGACCACCCGGTCGTCCACCACGCCCGGGATCTCGCCGACCGGGGCGGTGCCCGGGAACGGCGCCTCGGCGGCGGTCCCGGCCAGCGCGGCCTCGATCACCGAGCGGGGCATCCGGTTGTAGTAGACCTTGGCGATCCGCCAGGGCGCGCCCAGCTCCGGGCCGAAGGCCGGGTCGGCGGCCAGCTCGTAGCCGCGCAGCGCCACCCGGTGCGCCTGGATGTGGTCGGGGTGCCCGTACCCGCCGTTCTCGTCGTACGTCACCAGCACCTGCGGCCGGACCTCGCGGATCACCCCGGCCAGCAGCCCGGCGGCCTCGTCCACGTCCGCCCGCCAGAAGCAGGACGGGTCGTCGTTGTCCGCGGTGCCCATCATCCCGGAGTCCCGCCAGCGGCCCGGACCGCCCAGGAAGCGGTGGTCGGTGACGCCCAACTCGCGCATCGCGGCGGCGAGTTCGCCGATCCGGTGCTCGCCCAGGGTGTTGTCGCGGCCCTGCTCCAGGTGGGCCAGCTCCGGCGGGATCACCTCACCGCCCTCGCCCAGCGTGCAGGTCACCAGGGTGACCCGGACGCCCTCGGCCGCGTACCGGGCCATCGTGGAGCCGTTGTTGATCGACTCGTCGTCGGGGTGGGCGTGCACCAGCAGCAGCCCGCGCGCGTCGGCCGGGGGAACGGAGGTCATGTCCGGCAGCTTAACGGCCCGCCCGGAGGGGACTCCCCGGGCAGGCCGGACGCGTGCGGGCTAGAGGTTCAGACCGTTCAGCATCCCGGCCAGGTTGGCCGTCACCTGCTGGATCGACGGCGCGATCGAACTGGAGGCCAGGTAGAAGCCGAGCAGCGCGCACACCAGCGCGTGGCTCACCTTCAGGGTCGACCGGCGGACCAGGACCACGACCACGACCAGCATCAGCAAGACGGCGGAGACGGACAAAGCCATGACGGCTCACACCCTTCCTCGGGTGCGCTGCCCCGGGGACGGGGCAGCGGGCGGAACGATGGTCAACTGATACCCGATCAGTGACCCCCGGATGACGTTCCGTGAGCCCGTCCGGGGTGTCGCGCCGCCCGCCCCCGCCCGCTGCGCCCCCGGTCAGCGGCCCTCCGAACGGCCGTACGCCGCCGTCCGGGTGAGCTGCGCCGTCCGGGTGATCACCGGCGGCCCGGGCCGTAGTGTCGACCGCATGACGACCGAGAAGCCGCACGACACCTTCCCCCGGCAGTACGCCCGCACCGGGCGCTTCACCGCGGGCGCGCCCCGCTCGTTCAGCGTCTCCCCGGACGGCGCCCGGGTGCTGTTCCTGCGTTCCCGCGGCGAGGAGCGGCCGGCCAACCTGCTGTGGCGGCTCGACGTCGCCACCGGCACCGAGAGCGTGCTCGCCGACCCGGAGGACCTGCTCGGCGGCGGCGCGGAGGAGCTGTCCGACGCCGAGCGGGCCCGCCGCGAGCGCAGCCGGGAGACCTCCGCCGGGATCGTCGGCTACGCCCTGGACGCCACCGGCCGCACCGCGGCCTTCGCGCTCTCCGGGCGGCTGTTCGCGGTCGACACCGACAGCGGGAAGGCCCGCGAGCTGCCCGCCGCCACCCCGCTGCTGGACCCGCGGCCCAGCCCCGACGGCGCGCACGTCGCCTACGCCACCCCCGGCGGCGAGCTGCGGGTGAGCGCCGCCGACGGCAGCGGCGACCGGCTGCTGGCCGGGCCGGAGGCGGACGGCGTCAGCTGGGGCCAGGCCGAGTTCATCGCCCAGGAGGAGATGGGCCGCGACCGCGGGTACTGGTGGGCCCCCGGCGGCGGCGCGCTGCTGGCCGCCCGGGTCGACGACACCCCGGTGCGCCGCTGGTGGATCGCCGACCCGGCCAACCCCGGCCGCCCGCCGGCCGAGGTCGCCTACCCGGCGGCCGGCACGCCCAACGCCGAGGTCGGGCTCTGGCTGCTCGGCCTGGACGGCAGCCGCACCGAGATCCGCTGGGACCGGGCGGCGTACCCGTACCTGGCCCGGGTGCACTGGTCGGCCGGCGGGCCGCCGCTGCTCCAGGTGCAGGCCCGCGACCAGCGCGAGCAGCTGGTGCTGGAGGCCGACACCGCGACCGGCGCCACCACCGTGCTGGTCACCGAGCGGGACGCGGACTGGCTGGAGCTGTTCGGCGGCGTGCCGGTGCGGCTGGCCGACGGGCGGCTGGTGCGGATCACCGACCGGGACGGCGCCCGGGTGCTGACCGTCGGCGAGCAGGCGCGCACCGACGCCGGGCTGCACGTCCGCTCGGTGCTCGGCACCGACGGCGACACCGTGCTGTTCACCGCCTCCGCCGGGGCCGCCGAGTTCGAGCGCCGCCCGCCCGGCTGGCTGGGCGTCTTCGAGGCCGGGCCGGACGGCGTGCGGGAGGTCGGCGACGGCGCGCTCGGCGCGGTGCGCGGCGCGGGCACCACCGTGCTCACCACCGCCCACCCGATGCGCCCCGGCACCACCGTCACCGTGCACCGCGCGGGCGCCGAACCGCTGGTGGTCGCCTCGCACGCGGCCGTCCCGCTGCTGGCCGCCCGCCCGGTGTTCCGGTTCGCCGGCGAGCGGCGGATCCCCTGCGCGGTGCTGCTGCCCACCGGCTACGACCCCGACACGGACGGCGAACTGCCCGTCCTGATGGACCCGTACGGCGGCCCGCACGGGCAGCGGGTGGTGCGGGCGCACAACCCGCACCTGGTCTCGCAGTGGTTCGCCGACCAGGGCTTCGCGGTGCTCGTCGCCGACGGGCGCGGCACCCCCGGGCACAGCCCCGGCTGGGAGAAGTCGATCAACCGGCGGACCGCCGAGGTCTCCGTCCAGGACCAGGTCGACGCGCTGCACGCGCTCGCCGAGGAGTTCCCGCTCGACCTGGCGAAGGTCGCGATCCGCGGCTGGTCGTACGGCGGCTACCTGGCCGCCGCCGCCGTGCTCCGCGAACCGGACGTCTTCCACGCCGCGGTGGCCGGCGCGCCCGTCACCGAGCACGACCTGTACGACACCCACTACACCGAGCGCTACTACGGCGACCCGGCGGCGGAGCCCGAGGTCTACCGGGCCAACTCGCTGGTGGAGATGGCCCCCTCGCTGCGCCGGCCGCTGATGATCGTGCACGGCCTGGCCGACGACAACGTGGTGGTCGCGCACAGCCTGCGGCTGTCCACCGCGCTGCTCGCCGCCGGGCGCCCGCACACCGTGCTGCCGCTGTCCGGGGTGACCCACATGACCCCGCAGGAGCAGGTCGCGGAGAACCTGCTGCTGCTCCAGGTCCGGTTCCTGAAGGAGTCGCTCGGCCTGCTGTAACGGCCCCGGCCGTGACATCCGTCATGCGGAGGTCACGACGGCGCGCACTGCCGCGGACACCCCCGTTCCGAGGAGCCTTGAGGAGTCGGAAGAAGGACGGCTTCGAAGGGACTTGGTCCAGATGGCGACGGGAACGGGGGAGGTCGCGGCCTTCCGGAACGTCAGCAAGAGCTACGGCCGGGTGAAGGCGGTGAACGGCCTCGACCTGGTGCTGCGACCCGGCGAGACGGTCGCGCTGCTCGGCCCCAACGGCGCGGGCAAGTCCAGCAGCCTCGACCTGCTGCTGGGCCTGCGCGAACCCGACGGCGGCACCGTCGAACTGTTCGGCGGCACCCCGCGGGCGGCGATCACCGCCGGCCGGGTCGGCGCGATGCTGCAGAGCGGCGGCCTGATGAGCGACGTCAAGGTCCGCGAGATCGTCGAACTGGCCTGCAAGGTCCACCCCAGGGGCCACCGGGTCGACGAGGTGCTGACCACCGCCGGGATCACCGAGATCGCCGACCGCCGGGTCGACAAGCTCTCCGGCGGCCAGGAGCAGCGGGTCCGGTTCGCCCTCGCGGTGGCCGGCCGCAACGACCTGATCGTCCTGGACGAGCCCACCACCGGCATGGACGTCACCGTCCGCCGCCAGTTCTGGGACGCCATGCGGGCCCAGGCCGACGCCGGGCGCACCGTGCTGTTCGCCACCCACTACCTGGAGGAGGCCGACTCGATCGCCGACCGCGTCCTCGTCCTGCACAAGGGCCGGCTGATCGCCGACGGCACCTCCGCCGAGATCAAGGCCCGGGCCGGCGCCCGCCGGATCGGCTTCGAACTCCACCCCGCCGACGGCGCCCCCGCCGACGAGGCGGTGCTGCGCGCGCTGCCCGGCACCGTCGGGCTGGACGTCAGCACCCGCGCCGACGGCGTGCGCACCGTCCGGATCCGCTCCGCCGACGCCGACGCGGGCGTCGCCGCGCTGTACGCGGCGGGCCTGTACCCGCGCGGGCTGGAGGTCACCAGCCTCGGCCTGGAGCAGGCGTTCCTGACCATCACCGGCGAGCAGGACCTGGCCGAGCAGGCCGACCGCACCGAGGAAGAGGAGGCGAGCGTCCGATGACCACCCTGGTCCGGCTGGAGATCCTGCGCACCCTGCGCAACAAGCGGTACCTGATGTTCACCGTGCTCTACCCCGCGCTGCTGTACGTCTTCTTCATCAGCGCCTACGGCAACGGCGGCACGGTCGACGGCGGCGTCCCCGTCAAGTCGTACTTCATGGTCTCGATGGCCACCTTCGGCGCGGTCGGCGCCGTGCTGACCGGCTCGGCGCAGCGCATCTCGCTGGAGCGCAAGAGCGGCTGGACCCGGCAGCTGCGGCTCACCGCGCTGCCCGGCCGGGCCTACACGCTCGGCAAGATCGCCGCCTGCGCGATCACCACGCTGCCCGCCATCCTGGTGGTCTTCGCGATCGGCGCGATCGAGGGCGTCGACCTCACCGCCGCCCAGTGGCTCGGCCTGGCCGCCGCCCTGTGGCTCGGCAGCTTCGTCTTCGCCGCGCTCGGCGTCGCCCTCGGCTACGCGGCCGAACCGGACGCCGTCCAGCCCGTGGTGATGATCGTCTACATGCTGATGGCGCTGTTCGGCGGCACCTGGTTCCCGGTCTCCGACTCGCTGAAGGGCTACGCCCGGTTCAACCCGGTCTACGACTACAACCAGCTGGCCTCGTTCGTCCACGGCCAGGGCGTCGCCACCGCGGCGATCGCCGTGCTGGCCGCCTTCCTGGCGCTCTTCACCGCCGCCGCGGCCGTCCTGTACCGCAAGGACGCGCGACGGGCATGATGTCCCGCATGCAGAGCACCGCACCGGCCCGCCACCCCGACCACGACGGGGAGGACGGGCCGGACGGCACGGAAGGGCGCTGGACCACCTACCCCGGTGCGCCGGTGGACACCCGGCGGCAGCTGCTGGCCAAGCTCGCCTGGACGTCCATCTGGGCGCTCTACCTGGCCTACCCCGTCCAGGACCTGACCACCGGTCAGCACACCCCGGCGGCGAGCGCCGCCGGCGGCGTCGCGCTGGTGGTCTTCCTGGGCTGCTACCTGTCGCTGATCGTGATCCGCAACCACCCGGGCCTCCGGCAGGCCAAGCGGTACCTGCCGCTCGCCGCGATGGCGGTGATCGCCGTCGCCACCTCGTACACCCTCGGCGAGTCCTGGCTGACCCTGTTCACGTACACCTCGGTGTGCGCCGCGGTGATCCTCCCCCGCCGGCTCGGGCTGGTCGGCGTGCTCGCCACCACCGGCCTCTTCGCCGTCGTCGGCCTCACCAGCCGCGCCGACGCCGAGACCCTGGTCAGCATCGGCCTGCCCTGCCTGATGGCCGGACTCGCCATGCTCGCCATGCAGCGCCTGGTCTCCACCATGCGCGAACTGCGCGAGGCCCGGGCCGCCGTCGCCCACCTCGCCGCCTCCGAGGAACGGCTGCGGCTGGCCCGCGACCTGCACGACCTGCTCGGCCACTCGCTCTCGCTTATCGCCATCAAGAGCGAGCTCACCGGCCGCCTGATGGACGCCGGGAAGGCCGACGCCGCCCGCGCCCAGGTCGGCGACATCGAACAGGTCGCCCGGCAGTCCCTCGCCGACGTCCGCAGCGCCGTCAGCGGCTTCCGCCGCCCCACCCTGCCGGTCGAACTCGCCGCCGCCCGCACCGCGCTCGCCGCCAGCCAGATCGCCCTCGACGCCGACCCCCGGCTGGCCGAGGAGCGCCCCGGCCTCGGCGCCGAGGAGTCCGGCGTGCTCGCCTGGGCGCTGCGCGAGGCCGTCACCAACGTGGTCCGGCACGGCAGCGGCGCCACCCGGTGCACCGTCCAGCTCGACGAGACCTGGGAGGAGGACGGCCGCTACGCCGTCCTGGAGGTCGTCGACAACGGCGCCGGACCGGGCAAGTCCGGTGCCGGCAACGGGCTCTCGGGCCTCGGCGAGCGGCTGGAACAGGTCGGCGGACGGCTGGAGACCGGCCCCGCCGAACGCGGCCGGGGCTTCCGGCTGCGCGCCCTCGTCCCGCTGCGGCCCGGTCCCAGCGGCGGAGGGGAATAGGCTGCCCGGCGTGACGGACGGAACGGGTGGACGACCGGTGCGGGTACTGCTCGCCGAGGACCAGGGCATGGTGCGGGAGGCGCTCGCCGCGCTGCTCTCGCTGGAGGACGACCTGGAGGTGGTCGCCCAGGTCTCCCGCGGCGACCAGGTCGCCGAGGCGGTGACCGAGCACCGGGTGGACGTCGCCGTGCTCGACATCGAGATGCCCGGCATGACCGGCATCGACGCCTGCGCGGAGGTCCGCCGGGTGCGGCCGCAGACCAGGGTCGTCATCGCCACCACCTTCGGCCGGCCCGGCTACCTGCGCCGGGCGATGGAGTCCGGGGCCGACGCCTTCCTGGTCAAGGACGCCCCCGCCGCGGAACTCGCCGAGGCGATCCGCCGGGTGCTGCGCGGCGAGAAGGTCATCGACCCCACGCTGGCCGCCGCCGCCCTCTCGGAGGGGGCCAACCCGCTCACCGCCCGCGAGCGCGACGTGCTCGCCGCCGCCGCGGACGGCTCGGTGAACGCGGACATCGCGGCCCGGCTGCACCTCTCCGAGGGCACGGTGCGCAACTACCTGTCGATGGCGATCCAGAAGACCGCCGCCCGCAACCGCGCGGAGGCGGTGCGGGTCGCGAGGGAGAAGGGCTGGCTGTGAGCGGCCGGCCGGCCGTCAGTTGAGGCGGTGCCTGGCCGACCTCGCCTCCAGCCGGACCTTCGCCGCGCTCTCCGGGTCGAAGGCGTCCAGGATCTTCGCGTACGCCTCCATCTCGGCGGCACCGGACAGGAAGTCGCCGGTCTTGACCAGCAACTCGGCCCGCTCCAACCGGAGTTGGGCGGGGTGGCGAGGCAGCAGCAGGGCGAGCTCGGCGGCCCAGAGCTGGGTGCGGGCGTGCTCGGGGCGGTCGGCGGCCCAGCGCCGGATGTTGCCCAGGACGCGCAGCACGGTGTCCAACGGCTGCGCCGGGGTGAGGAGTTCGGGGGAGAAGTGCTGGCCGGAGGCGGCCAGCAGCCGCTCCACGTCGGGGACGTCGAGCAGCCGGCCGCCGTGGAACGGGTCCGCCAGGACGTACTCGTCGCCGCCCGCCGGGTCGCCCACCGCGACGATGAAGTGGCCCGGCAGCGCGACGCCGTGCACGGTCAGCCCGGCCCGGGCGGCGACCGCCTGCCAGACCAGCGAGAGCATGATCGGCAGCCCGCGGCGGCGGCGCAGCACCTCCGGCAGCAGCGAGGACTCCAGCCGCAGGTAGTCGGACTGGCGGCCGTGGAAGCGCTCCCGGCCGCCGAGCACCGCCGCGAGCAGCGCGGCGGTCTCCTCCGGGCCGTTCGGACGGCGCTCGGCGACCGCCTGCCGGATCGCCGCGGCGTGCCGGTCGAGAGCCGCCTGACAGGCGGTCAGCAGGGCGTCCAGGGACGGTTGTTCGGCACTGTCGCCGGGGTCGCCGAGGGTGTGCTCGGCGGCGGCGAGCAGGCACAGCAGCACCGGGTCGGGGTGTTCGCCCCGGGCTTCGGTGCGGAAGCGGGTTCTGCTCTGCTCGGTCACTGCGGCCTTCGGTTCAGCAGCGGTCGTGGCTGGTGGTGGCTCACCTCTGGTGGTGCACGCTACCGCTGGGGGAGGCGGGCGTAGTGGTAAGTGTGACTGGTCGTGAAGCCCAGCCGGTCGTACAGCGCGATCGCGCCCCCGTTGTCGGCCTCCACCTGCAGGTAGCCGCCGGTGGCGCCCTCCTCGGCGCCGCGGGCGGCGAGCGCGGCCATCACGGCGGTGGCCAGGCCGCGGCGGCGGGCGGCCGGGGCCACCTCGACCGCGCCGAAGCAGGCCCAGGCGCCGTCCACCACCAGCCGGCCGATGGCCAGCGGGGCGCCGTCCGGGCCCGGGACGCGGGCGAACCAGACCGAGGGGCCGCCGTGCACCACCGCGGTGGCCGCCGCCTCCAGGGCGGGGTCGCCGCCCACCCGGCGGTACAGCGCCAGCCACTCGGGCCCGGCGGTGCGGGCCAGCCGGACGTCCGCCGGGCGCCCGGCCCGGGCCAGCTCGCCGAGCGGGGCGGTGCGCACCAGCGTCGGGGCGAGGGCCGCGCCGAGCCGGTCCAGCTCGGCGGCCAGCGCGGGCGGCGAGCCGGGGGAGACCACCTCGACGTACGCGGGCAGCGAACGGGCCGCGTACCAGGCGCGCACCCGCTCCAGCGCCGCGTCCAGCGGCAGGCCCGGATCGCCCAGCGCCTGCGCCGAGTTGGCCCGCCGGGTGAAACCGGAGGAGGCGCGCAGCGTCCACTCGCCCAGCGGCTCCTGCTCGACGGCGGGCCAGCCGCGGGCGGCGATCCGCTGCAGGTCGACCGGGTCGGCCGCGGGCGCGGCGGTGCGGCGGGCCGGGAACGGCGGGACGGGCTTGCCGGCCACCAGCAGTTCGGCCGCGAAGCGCACCGGCGCTCCGGTGCGCGGCTCGACCGTCAACCCGGTGTCGTCCCACGAGGTGAGCACACCGATCACATCGCGGAACACCGGACGGCCGTCCGCCACGCCGTCGACACGCCGGACCGACACGCGTCGTCCCACGTCAGACGGGTCTATCCGGACCTCCGGACGGGCCTCCAGCGGCACTGGGCCGACCATCGAGCGCACCTCCTGTGCATTTGCGTGCCCCGACCCGCGATACTAGGGGCGGGCATCGACGACGCCGCGCGCAAAGCGCGACCGAGTAAACAGTAGGGCGGCAGCCCTTCCGAGGAGGAACGACAGCGTGACCTACGTCATCGCGCAGCCTTGTGTCGACGTCAAGGACAAGGCGTGCATCGAAGAGTGCCCCGTGGACTGCATCTACGAGGGCGAGCGGTCCCTCTACATCCACCCGGACGAGTGCGTGGACTGCGGTGCCTGCGAACCGGTCTGCCCGGTCGAGGCGATCTTCTACGAGGACGACACCCCCGAGGAGTGGAAGGACTACTACAAGGCGAACGTCGAGTTCTTCGACGACCTGGGCTCGCCCGGCGGCGCCTCCAAGCTCGGCCTGATCGAGCGCGACCACCCGTTCATCGCCGCGCTGCCCCCGCAGAACGCCGAACACTGAGCCGATCGGTGGCATCCACGCTGTGAGCACCAACGACAGCACGCACGCGCCGTTCCCGGGTCACCCGGGGGCGGCGCGCCGCGTCTCCGACCGCCTGCCGGTCTTCCCGTGGGACAAGCTCGAACCGCACAAGCGCACCGCACAGGCGCACCCGGACGGGCTCTGCGACTTCTCCGTCGGCACCCCGGTGGACCCGGTGCCCGAGCTGATCCAGCAGGCCCTGGCCGCGCACACCGACACCCCCGGCTACCCCACCGTGTGGGGCCCGCTGTCGCTGCGCGACGCGATCGCCGGCTGGCTGAACCGCCGCTGCGGCGCCGAGATCGGCCCCGAGGCCGTCCTGCCCACCGTCGGCTCCAAGGAACTGGTGGCCTGGCTGCCCGGCCAGCTCGGCCTCGGCCCCGGCGACCAGGTCGCCTACCCGAAGCTCGCCTACCCCACCTACGAGGTCGGCGCGCTGCTCTGCGGCGCCGAACCGGTCGCCTACGAGGACGTCGAGGAACTGGACGGCTCCAAGGTCCGGCTGCTGTGGCTGAACTCGCCGTCCAACCCCACCGGGCGGGTGCTGGACGCGGCCGAACTGCGCCGCGCCGTCGAGTGGGCCCGGGCCCACCGGGTGCTGCTGGTCAGCGACGAGTGCTACCTCGAACTCGGCTGGGAGGCCGAGCCGGTGTCGGTGCTCCACCCGTCGGTCTGCGGCGGCTCGCACGAGGGCCTGCTGGCCGTGCACTCGCTGTCCAAGCGCTCCAACCTGGCCGGCTACCGGTCGTCCTTCGTGGCCGGCGACCCGGTGGTGGTCGCCGAACTGCTGGGGATCCGCAAGCACGGCGGCATGATCGTGCCCGCGCCGGTGCAGGCCGCCACCGCGGCCGCGCTCGCCGACGACGCGCACGTGGCCGAGCAGCGGGCCCGCTACGCCCAGCGGCGCAGCGCCCTGCGGGCCGCGCTGGAGGCGTACGGGTTCCGGATCGAGCACTCCGAGGCGAGCCTGTACCTGTGGGCGACCCAGGACAAGCCGTGCTGGGAGACCGTGGCCGAACTCGCCGAGCTGGGCATCCTGGTGGCCCCCGGCGACTTCTACGGCCCGGCCGGCGACCGGTTCGTGCGGGTGGCGTTCACCGCCACCGACGAGCGGGTGGCCTCGGCCGTGGAGCGGCTCAAGCGCTGAGCGCCGGTGCCGCACGCGGGAACGGGAGGGGCGGAGCCGGTCGGCTCCGCCCCTCCCGTCGTGTTCCGCGCGGCCGGGTCAGCCGATCGGCAGGCCGCCGCCCTGGATGCCGCCGAGCAGGCCGCCGACCGGGCCCAGCGCGCCGGTCAGGCCGCCCAGCGGGCTGTCGCCGCCGAGCGAGGGCACGCCGCCCAGGCGGTTGGCGGACTCGTGCTCGGTCAGGCCCGCGACGGCGCCCGCGACCGGGAGGGACTGGACGGCGCCGGTGACCGGGCCCAGCTTGTCGGCGGCCGGCAGGCTCTGGGTGAGCCGCTCGGTGGGCAGGTTGCCGGCGACGGTGGACAGCGGGGTGCCGGTGGCCCGCTGGGCGGCCGGGACGACCTTGTCGGTGACCGCCGGGCCGACCTTCTCCTCGACCGCCGGGGCGACCTTGTCGGTGAGCGTCTCCAGCGAGCCGGTCAGCTGGCCGGCCTTGCCGACCGGGCCGAGCTTGCCGAGCGCGTCGTCGGTGGACGGCAGGTTGTGCGCGACGGTGCTGCCGGCCGCGTCGGCGGCCGCCGGGCCGCCCGCCGCGAGGGTCGCGGCGCCGGTGGTGCCGACCACGTGGCCCAGCTCGTGGGCGGCCCCCTGCACCGTGTCGCCCGAGTTGGGGACGTCGGCCAGCTTGGTCACGCCGGCGCCCAGGTCGGTCTGCGGCACCACCTCGGTGGCGGAGGCGGCGCCCGCCGCGGCCGCGAGCGGCGCCGCGGTGGCGGCCACGAGCAGCGCGGCCTGGGCGATCCGGCGCGTGAGGGGGAGGGACATGGTGCTCCTAAGAGGTGAGGTCGACGGTCCGCCGGGCGGACGGCGCGGGGCGGTCCGCCCGGCGGGCGACGTGTATGACCGCAAGAGCACCGGGAAGGTTTCGGCCGGTCAAGGTCAAGGGTTGGCAAAGATCGGACGATCCTTTTTCGGGCATCACGGACGTACCGGTCGAGCGGCCGCCGCCGCCGAACCGTCACTCCCCTTGCGGGCCGGGCCCTGCGCGGTCCGCCGGCGGACCGCCCCCGGGGCGGCCGCCGACCGCCCCTCCGTCAGCGGGAGTTGACCCGAATCACCCGGTGGGCGGTCACCCGCGCACCAGTGCGTCAACGCACCGCCGGGGCGTCACTTCCGCTTGACCGGCTCGCCCAGCGTCACCAGCACCCGGTCGGACGGGGCGCCCGCCAGCGGCTTCCAGCCCTCGCCCGGCCTGTCCACCCGCCACACCTTGCCGTCGTACGCGACCTGGCCGATGCCCAGCTGCGCGGCCTGCGCCACCGACCACTGCGCCAGCGCCCAGCCGGTCTGGTGCTCGCCGCCGGCGCCCGCCGTGCTCGCGGTCGGCCGCGGGGTGAACGCCAGCACCTCCCGCGGGTCCTTGGCCGCCTTCTCGGCGTCCGCCACCGCCACCGCCTTGCCGAACTCCCGGCGCACCCGCTCGGACAGGTTCGCCGCGTCCGGGGCGGCCCCGGCCGGGTCGGTCGGGTGCGGGTCCGGCAGCCGGTGCACCACGCAGTCCAGCGAGGCCGGCTCGCGGCCGGTGAACACGGTGGCGAGCAGCGTCGCGTTGTTCTCGTGCTTGGCGTACGCCTGCGGGTAGCCGCTGCGCTGCACCTGCTGGGCGGCGTCGGTCAGCGGCATCAGCGCGTACCCGTCGACCTTCACCAGCGCGTCCAGGAACTTGTTGGTCGCGTACACCGGGTCCATGATCTGGTCGACCGTGCCCCAGCCCTGCGAGGGGCGCTGCTGGAACAGGCCCACCGAGTCCCGGTCGCCGCCCGGCAGGTTGCGCAGCTTCGACTCCTGGATGGCCGTCGCCAGCGAGATGGTCACCGCCCGCTCCGGCAGGCCGCGCGACATCGCCACCGCCGTGATGGTCGCCGCGTTCGCCGCCGCCGGGAGCTCCAGCGTCCCGGTGCCGGTCGCGGTGGTGACCGTGCAGCCCTCGTCCGGGGGCGTGATCTTGTCCCGGTTCAGCCACACCACCAGGCCGCCGACCACCGCCAGCGCCAGCACGCCGACCAGCACCCGCCGCCACGGGCGCCGCCGGCGGGGCCGCTCGTCGTACTCGGCGCCCGCCGCGTCGTACCCGGCCTCCTGCGCGTCGTACTCGGCGTCCTCGCCCACGGGGGCCCCCTTCTCGCGGTGATGCGGTCGCGGCGCGCGCGACCCGGCGCGCGCTGTTCGCGGACACCGTAACCGCTCGGACGGCCGTACGGGCCCGCGCGGTTGCGCGGCCGCCCGCGGTGGGGGCCGACGGGCCGCCCGGCGCACCGGCGGGGCCGCGTCCTATCGATAAGGTAACGGCCATGAGCAGCCCGAACGCGCCCCTCGACCTGAGCCTCGACGGCGGCACCCTGACCGCCCGCCTCGTCGACTTCCCCTCCGTCAGCGGCGAGGAGGCCGCCCTCGCGGACGCCGTCGAGGCCGCGCTCCGGGCCCTGCCGCACCTCACCGTCGACCGGTACGGCAACAACGTGGTGGCCCGCACCCACTTCGGCCGGGCCGAGCGGGTCGTCCTCGCCGGGCACCTGGACACCGTGCCGATCGCCGACAACGTGCCCTCGCACGTCGAGGGCGACCTGCTCTACGGCTGCGGCACCTCCGACATGAAGTCCGGCGTCGCCGTGCAGCTGCGGCTCGCCGCCACCCTCACCGACGCCAACCGGGACGTCACCTACGTCTTCTACGACTGCGAGGAGGTGGAGGCCGCCCGCAACGGCCTCGGCCACCTGTTCGCGACCCACCCGGACTGGCTGGCGGGCGACTTCGCCGTCCTGCTGGAGCCCAGCGGCGCCGTCGTCGAGGGCGGCTGCCAGGGCAGCCTGCGCGCCGACGTCACGCTCACCGGCGTCCGGGCCCACGCCGCCCGCAGCTGGCTCGGCGACAACGCCATCCACAAGGCCGCGGAGGTGCTGCGCCGGCTCGCCGAGTACAGCCCGCGCCGGGTGGAGATCGACGGCCTGGAGTACCGCGAGGGCCTGAACGCGACCCGGATCGACGGCGGCGTCGCCGGGAACGTCATCCCCGACGAGTGCAAGATCCACGTCGCCTTCCGGTTCGCCCCCGACCGCTCGCTGGAGCAGGCCGAGGAGCACCTGCGGTCGGTCTTCGAGGGCTACCAGCTGGAGGTCGTGGACGCCTCGCCCGCCGCGCTGCCCGGCCTCGGCCTGCCCGCCGCCCGGGACTTCCTTACCGCCATCGGCGGCGAGGCCCGGGCCAAGTTCGGCTGGACGGACGTGGCCCGGTTCTCCGCGCACGGCGTCCCCGCCGTCAACTACGGCCCCGGCGACCCGAACCTGGCCCACAAGCGGGACGAGCACTGCTCGCTCGGCGCGATCGCCGACGTCGAGCGGCGGCTGCGCGACTGGCTCACCCGGTAGCCCGCGAACGGCGGTCGCGCAGCCGGGGGTTCGCCCGACCCCCGTCCGCGCGACGGCCGTTATTTACCCCGGATCGTGCCTCGTCAGGCGTAGGGTTTCGTCATGACAGCCAACGGAGATGACCCCGTCCGCCGGCCGAAGAAGCCGTGGCCCGAGAAGCGCAAGGGCCCCGTCCTGCTGCGGCGCGACCAGGTCGAGACGAGTACGACGGACCAGCGGCTGCTGGACACCACCGGGCCGAGCGACTGGTTGCACACCGACCCGTGGCGGGTGCTGCGGATCACCTCGGAGTTCGTCGAGGGCTTCGGTGCGCTCGCCGAACTCCCCACCGCCATCAGCGTGTTCGGCTCGGCCCGGACGCCGGTCGGCTCGCCCGAGTACGAGGCCGGGGTGGAGATCGGCCGGGCCCTGGCCGAGGCCGGCTACGCGGTGATCACCGGCGGCGGCCCCGGCGCGATGGAGGCGGCCAACAAGGGCGCCACCGAGGCCGGCGGGCTGAGCGTCGGCCTGGGCATCGAGCTGCCCTTCGAGCAGGGCCTCAACGAGTACGTCGACCTGGGCCTGAACTTCCGCTACTTCTTCGTCCGCAAGACGATGTTCGTGAAGTACGCCCAGGGCTTCGTGGTGCTGCCCGGCGGCCTCGGCACGCTGGACGAGCTGTTCGAGGCGCTCACCCTGGTGCAGACGAAGAAGGTCACCCGGTTCCCGGTGGTCCTGTTCGGCAGCGCCTACTGGGGCGGCCTGGTGGAGTGGCTCAAGTCGACCCTGGTCGCCCAGGGCAAGGCCAACCCCGCCGACCTCGAACTGTTCCACGTCACCGACGACGTGGCGGAGGTCCTGAAGGTCCTGGACGCCGCGCGGGGGCCGAAGGGCACCCCCGCGTAGCGCCGCTCCCGGCAGGGGCGGTCAGGCCAGCCCCCGGCGGGCCACCGCCGGGGGACGGGTGCCGCGGATCGAGGCCACCATGTCCAGCACCTGGCGGGTCTCGGCGACCTGGTGCACCCGGTAGACCTGCGCGCCCAGCCAGGCCGAGACCGCCGTGGTGGCCAGGGTGCCGAGCAGCCGCTCGTCCACCGGCTTGTCCAGCGTCTCGCCGACGAAGTCCTTGTTGGAGAGCGAGACCAGCACCGGGAAGCCGGTCGCGGTCATCTCCGGCAGCCGCCGGGTCGCCTCCAGCGAGTGCCGGGTGTTCTTCCCGAAGTCGTGCCCCGGGTCGATGAGCAACCCGTCGCGGCGCACGCCCAGTTCGAGCGCCCGCTCGGCCAGCCCGACGGTCACCGCCAGGATGTCCGCCATCACGTCCTCGTACCCCGCCCGGTGCGGGCGGGTGCGCGGCTCGGCGCCGCCCGCGTGCGTGCACACCAGGCCCGCGCCGTACCGGGCCGCGACCTCGGCCAGCTCCGGGTCGAAACCGCCCCAGGCGTCGTTCAGCAGGTCCGCGCCGACCTCGCAGACCGCCTCGCCGACCTCGTGCCGCCAGGTGTCCACGCTGATCACCGCGTCCGGGTGGCGCTTGCGCAGCTCCGCCACGAACGGCACCGTGCGGCGCAACTCCTCCGCCACGGTGACCTCTTCGCCCGGACCGGCCTTCACCCCGCCGATGTCCAGGATCGCCGCGCCCTCCGCCACCGCCCGGTCCGCGGCCGCGAACGCCGCCTCGTCGGCGAAGGTCGCCCCCCGGTCGAAGAACGAGTCCGGGGTGCGGTTGACGATCGCCATGATGACCGGTTCGTCCGGGCCGAACTCCCGCGTGCCGAGGCGTAGTGCCACCGGTGTCTCCTCCTCAGCGCTCCCGGGTGCAATGATGGGCCCCGGCCTGTACAGGGACCATGATCCCACCGTAGCCCTCGCGGGCGGGCCGAAGCCGACCGGGAACTGCCGGGAACTGACGGAGGACAGCTCGTGTTCGTGGTGATCGTGATCGCGATGGCCCTGGTGGTCGGCGGCGCCGCAGTGGTGGCGCTCGGCGGCGGCGGAACGCTGCCCGAGGCCGAACACGACCGGCTCGCCGTGCGCCTCCCGCAGGACCGCGCGCTCAGCAGCACCGACGTGGACGAACTCCGCCTCCCGATGGCGCTGCGCGGCTACCGGATGGACGAGGTGGACGACGTCCTCGACCGCCTCGGCGCCGAACTCGCCCTCCGGGACGCCCGGATCGCCGAACTGGAGGCCGTCGGCGCGGTCGGCGGCTCGGTGGCGGCGTCCGGCGCCGCGGCCGCGGCCGGGGAACCGCTGCCCGGCCTGGAGTCCTTCACCGCCGTCCTGGAGAAGGAGCCCCGGGGGCCGGTCGTCACCGAGGCCACCGAGGTGGTCTCCGACGAGGACGCCGAGCCGAAGGCCGAGCCGAAGGGCGACCGCGCGTGACGGGTGCGGTCCTGGGGGCCGACGGGCTGCGGCGCTGCGGCTGGGGCGAGTCGGCCGAGGACTACCGGGCCTACCACGACACCGAATGGGGCCGCCCGGTCCACGGCGACCGCGCCCTGTTCGAACGGATCTCGCTGGAGGCGTTCCAGTCCGGCCTGTCCTGGATCACCATCCTGCGCCGCCGGGAGGGCTTCCGGGCGGCCTTCCGGGACTTCGACACCGCGGAGGTCGCCGGGTTCGGCGACGCGGACGTCGAACGGCTGCTGAACGACACCGGCATCATCCGCAACCGCGCCAAGGTCCTGGCCACCATCGCCAACGCGCGGGCCGCCCGGACCATGGCCGACGGCGAACTCGACGCCCTGGTCTGGAGCCACGCCCCCGACCCGGCCCGCCCCGCCCCGCTCACCCTCGCGGACGTCCCGGCGGTCACCCCGGAGTCGACCGCGCTCGCCAAGTCCCTCAAGCGGGCCGGCTTCCGCTTCGTCGGCCCGACCACCGCGTACGCCCTGATGCAGGCCTGCGGACTGGTCAACGACCACCTGGCCGACTGCCACGCGCGCTAGCCCTCCGGGCAGCAGCCCCCGGCCCGCCGGTCCTCGCCGGGGTCGCCGTTCCCCTGCGCGGGGTGCGGCGGGGAGGGGCTGCCGCGGGAGCGGCTAGCGGCCGGTGAAGAGCGGCTTCTGCTTGGCCAGGAAGGCGTCGACGGCGATGCGGTGGTCCTCGCTGTTGCCCGCGCGGGTCTGCAGTTCGTCCTCCTTGTCGAGGAGTTCGTCCAGCGAGTGCGAGGCGGCGTAGGCCAGCGACTCCTTGATCGCGCCGTAGGCGACGGTCGGGCCGTCGGCCAGGGCGAGGGCGAACTCGTGGGCGGCGGCGACGAGTTCGTCGGCCGGGACGACGCGGGTGGCGAGGCCGAGGGTGAGGGCCTCGTCGGCGCGGACGGTGCGGGGGAGCATCAGGAGTTCGGTGGCGCGGGCGTGGCCGACCAGCCGGGGGAGGGTCCAGGAGGCGCCGGAGTCGGCGGTCAGGGCGACCCCGGCGAAGGAGGTGTTGAAGCCCGCGGTGTCGGCGAGGATCCGGAAGTCGCAGGCGAAGGCGAGCGAGGCCCCGGCGCCGGCCGCGACGCCGTTGACGGCGGCGACGGTGGGCTTGCGCATCCCGGCCAGCGCGCGGACCAGCGGGTTGTAGTGCTCGGCGACGGTGCGCAGGGCGCCCTCGCCGGTCTCGCGCTGCCGCTGGAGCAGGCCGACGTGCTCCTTGAGGTCCTGGCCGACGCAGAACGCCTTGCCGCCCGCGCCGGTGAGCAGCACCGCCCGGACGGCGGGGTCGGCGGCGACGGCGGCCACGGCGTCCCGGAGGGCGGCCTTGGTGGCGGTGTCGAGGGCGTTCATGGCGTCGGGCCGGTCGATGGTGAGGACGGCGAGGGCGCCGTCGCGCTCGTGGCGCACGGTGTCGGACATGGTGGGGCTCCCCGGGACGCGGTGGCTGCCACTGGTGGCTGTTCAGGGGCCAGCATGCCGGAGCGGCCGCGGGCACGGGGAGTGTGAGGTGTCACACCCTCGGTAGGCGTGTCGGAGTGCGGCGGGATGCGGCTTTCAGCAGGTAATGAGCGCTTTGTGGCAGGTTGGGAGCGGTTGGCGCAGAGAGTGATGTTGGTCATCCAGCCGCTGCATGCGGGATAATGGCTTCCGATCAATGCGTTCGATACCGGCGGTGGACGGACTGTCCGGTGCGTACCTGAACGGTTGCAGGAAGGGGAACGAGCATGGCGGCCATGAAGCCGCGGACGGGTGACGGCCCGCTGGAGGTCACCAAAGAGGGGCGGGGCATCATCATGCGAGTTCCGCTCGAAGGGGGCGGGCGCCTGGTGGTGGAGCTGACGCCGGACGAGGCGGACGCTCTGGGCGAGGCCCTCAAGAAGGCCTGCGGCTGACCTGCAGGCAGGTGACCCCGCATCTCCCCGGCGATCGGCGAGGTGCTCGACGGGCCCGGTTCCCCGCTACGGGGCCGGGCCCGTTCCGCGTGCGCAACGACCCGCGTCCCGCACCCGCGCCCCGCACCCGCGCCCCGCGCCCCGCGGCGGGTCAGCGCTTGACGGCGCAGAGCAGCCCGTCCGAGACCGGCAGCAGCGCGGGCAGCAGGACGTCGCTCTCCCGGATGTCGGCGACCAGGTCGCGCACCGCGCGGGTCTGCGGGTCGTCGAGCTCGGGCTCGGCGAGCCGGCCCTCCTGGAAGACGCCCTCGAAGCAGACCACGCCGCGCGGCCGCAGCAGCCGCAGCGCCTCGGTGAGGTGGAACCCGGAGTCCGCCGGGTCCCCGTCGCAGAACACCAGGTCGTACTGGCCGTCCGCGAGCCGCGGCAGCACGTCCCGGGCCCGGCCGGGGATGAAGCGGGCCCGGTTGCCGGTGAACCCGGCGGCCAGGTACGCCTCGCGGGCGTACTGCTGGCGGACCGGCTCGGAGTCGACGGTGGTGAGCACCCCGTCCGCGCGCATGCCGCGCAGCAGGTAGACGCCGGAGACGCCGGTGCCGGTGCCGATCTCGACCACGGCCTTGGCGTCGAGGGCGGCGGCGAGCAGGCGCAGGGCGGCGCCGCCGCTGGGGCCGATCGCGCGTATGCCGGTGCGGGCCGACTGGGCCCGGGCGTAGGTCAGCACCGCGTCCTCGCCGACGTAGGTGTCGGCGAGGGCCGCTCGCTGGGGCCCGAACTCGGTGATGGCTGCCTCTTCCGGAGCGCCGTTGCCGACCCAAGTCGACAAATTCCAGCGACAGACTACTGGCCGCCCGGGAACCGCGTTCGACGGCTGGCCGTTGAACTGCTACGGGCGGCCGGACCGTCCGGGGCGGCCGCTGTTCGACCGCTCTTATCCTGGCTTGACGGGTGAGGTGGATATGGTGGTGGCTCTGCTGGGCAGAAGAGCCGACCGAGGAGGTGTGGCCGAGGGCGACGTCCCTGTGCAGCGGCACTCCCGCGGCATCACGTCGATCCGTACGCCGAAGCCCGTGATGAACCAGTCTGTGCACTCCCCCCTGGACAAGTCGACCGCAGCCGACGACTCGGTGGCCGGGGCCGCCGGCACGCTCGCGTCCTTCGCGGAGGGGCCCGACGCGCAGAGCTGGACGCCGCCCAGCTGGGAGGAGATCGTCGAGGCGCACAGCGCCCGCGTCTACCGCCTGGCGTACCGGCTGACGGGCAACCAGCACGACGCCGAGGACCTCACCCAGGAGGTCTTCGTCCGGGTGTTCCGCTCGCTGTCCACGTACACCCCCGGCACCTTCGAGGGCTGGCTGCACCGGATCACCACCAACCTGTTCCTGGACATGGTGCGCCGCCGCCAGCGGATCCGCTTCGACGCCCTCGCCGAGGACGCGGCGGAGCGCCTGGCCAGCCGCGAGCCCAGCCCCGCCCAGCACTTCAGCGACACCCACTTCGACGCGGACGTCCAGCAGGCGCTGGACACCCTCGCCCCGGAGTTCCGGGCCGCCGTGGTGCTCTGCGACATCGAGGGCCTCTCGTACGAGGAGATCGCCGCCACGCTCGGCGTGAAGCTCGGCACCGTCCGCAGCCGGATCCACCGCGGCCGCTCGCACCTGCGCGCCGCCCTCAAGCACCGGGCGCCGAACGCCGCCGCGGGCCGTTCGCGCCGGGGCGGTTCCGCCGAGCCCGTGCCGGTCGGCGCCGAGCAGGCCGTCAGCGACCGGAGGGGGTCATGAGCGATCGCGCCCCCGAGCGCGCGGACGCCAACGGCCGCTCGCGCTGGGCGCCGCTGCGCCGTGCCGAGCCGGCCCCGGCCGGGGCCGAGCTGCGCCCGGTGGCCGTCCGCCCGGTCGAGCCGCCGGCCGAGGAGCACCACCTGGGCGACCGGCTCTCCGCCTACCTGGACGGCGAGTTGGGCCACGACGCCCGCGAGCGGGTCCAGGCCCACCTGGCGACCTGCCCGGACTGCCTGGCCGAGGCCGAGCAGTCCCGGTCGGTCAAGCGCGCCCTCAGCGAGGCCGCCGGGCCCGGCCCGTCGGCGGCCCTGATGGCGAGACTGATGGCGGTCGCCGCGCTCCCCGAGGAAGAGCCGGGCCCTGACGGTCCGTCGGGGTCCGGCGGCGTGTTCGGCGGCAGTCGGCTGAACGGCGGCTCGTTCGGCCGGGGCGCGGGCTTCGGCGGGGGCGCCCTCGGGGCGGACGCGCCGATACCCGGCATCGACCCGCGGGCCGGCCTGTTCGGCGTCCGCCCCGCCACCGTCCCGCGCCGCCGCCCGGACGCGCTGCCCCGCCCGCTGGCCGCCGCGCTCGGCGAGCCGCCCGTCGCCCGGCCGCCCGCCGCCCGCGGCCGCCGGCTGGTGTTCGCCGCCGCCGGGGCGTTCTCGGTCGCCGCCGTCACCCTCGGCGGGGTCGGCAGCGTCACCGCGGGCCAGGGCACCGAACGGCAGCCCAGCAGCGTCACCCCGGTCGGCGGGGCGATCGTCCCGGTGAACGCCCAGCAGCCGGTGAACGCCCAGCAGCAGGTGGACGTGCAGGAGTACTCGCTGCGCACCCGCTACCAACTGGACGCGACGCCCCCGCCCACCGGTGACCCGCGGCAACTCCTGCGCTAGCCTGCCTTCACCGGCACGCCGTCGACGCCGGTCACCCGGGTGGTCTTTACCACGGTTTCATCCTCCGGGGGCCGGGGGAACGGCCGCCCGCGTTTACCCTTGTGATTCAGCGTTGTCGGGTGCTGGGGAGTTCAGGTGTTCGGAGACATAGGCGGACTGGAGGTCGTGACGATCATCGTCATGGCTATCGTGATCTTCGGCCCGGACAAGCTCCCCAAGCTGATCCAGGACACGATGGGCTTCATTCGCAAGATCCGCTCCTTCGCGGACAACGCGAAGGAGGACATCCGCAGCGAACTCGGGCCGGAGTTCCAGAACTTCGACTTCGAGGACCTCAACCCGAAGACCTTCGTCCGCAAGCAGCTGATCGGCGACGGCAACGACCCGCTCGGGCTCAAGGACCTCAAGGACAGCGTCGACATCAAGTCCGCGCTGAACGGCGACTCCGGCGGCGCCACCCGGACGCCCACCGCCTCGGTGGACTTCGCCAAGGCCACCGCCGACCCCGGCCCGGCCCTGAGCGTCGGCGAACGCCCCCCGTTCGACCCCGACGCCACCTGAGCCGACCCGCGCCCCCTCACGACGCCCCGACGACGCCCCGTCCTGCTCCGGCAAGGCGGGGCATCGCCGTCCGCGCCGCTATCGTGTGCACTGCCCCTCCGGACGGCGGACCCTGTGGGCTCCGTCACGACCGGCCGCGTCCGGCCCGGTTTTCCCGGACGCGGGGGCCCGGGTGCGCGACCATGGAGCGCCCGGGGAGCACAGCAGAGGAGAGGCCCGCAGTGGACGTCACGCACCGTACGGCAGGCGCCCCCGCCGCCCGCCGCGCCGCCGACCCGCTGGCCGGGTACCACGCCGCCGACTTCCCCTGGTACGGCCTCGACGAGGGCTGGACCGGGCGCCGCTGGCTCGGCCAGGTCGGCACCGGCCAGCGGGCCGCCGCCGACACCGGCGCCCCCGACTACGGCACCCTCGGCCACGGCGACGAACCCGCCCGCGGCCCCGAAGCCCGCGACACCCGCCGCTTCGCCGTGGTCGTCACCGTCGCCCGCCGCGACGTCCGCCGCAGCGCCGACAACACCGGCACCCTGGAGGCCACCTCCGCCTCCTCCGCCGCCTGGCTGGCCGGCTCCGGCCTGCTCGCCGCGACCTGGCCCGGCAACCTCGACCGCGCCCTGCGGCAGAACTGGCTCGACCAGCAGTCCGCCCTCGCCTGGGACCTCGCCGACGACCTGGAGGGCCCCGCCTGGTCCTCGCTCACCCTCCCCGTCAACGGCCTCCCGCAGCCCTTCCGCTACCGCGAGTCCGAACACGGCTGGGTGCTGGCCGGCGAGGCCCCCGGCGTCCTGATCGGCGCCTACGGCCGCTCCGTCTCCGCGTACGGCGTCGGCTTCACCGCCGTCACCGACCTGGCGGCGTACGACGGGCGGTAGCGCCGCACCTCACCCGTAGCACTCGTACGAGCCGTCGTCCTGCCGGGCGATCAGGCCGCCGCTGCAGTCAAGCATCGGGGCCAGCACCGTCGCCCGCCAGGCCCCGAAGAGCAGCAGCGGGACCGCCACGGCCAGCACCGCGATCCGGCTCCCGCGGCCGCGGCCGAGCAGGCCGACCACGGCCCCGGCCACCACCAGCAGCAGGCCCAGGGCCAGCACCGCCGCCGCGATCCCGGAGGTGTTGTCGCGCAGGCCCACGAACAGCGGGTCCTCCAGTTCCATGGTGAAGCCCGTGCTGAGCAGCGCCAGCAGCGCCCCCGGCACCAGCAGCACCGCCGCCAGGCACCCCGTGTTCCGTCGTCTGTCCACACCCTGTGGACACCCCGCCCACCCTCCCGGTTCCGCAGCTCCGGCGCCCGCTACGGTGAGCCCTACACGACCCGAGGGGGGACGGCACGATGGACAACTACGACATCCACGTCAGCGCGGCCAGGCAACTGCTGACCGACTGCCACCGCCGCTACAACGGCAGGTTCAGCGCCCAAGAGGCAGCTGCCGTCGCCCAGGTCGAAGCCCTGCTCGCGATCGCCGCCGCGATCCGCTCCCACCCGCACTGCCCCACCACCCAGCACGCCGCCGCCCAGGCCGCGGCCGTCACCGCCTCGACGCCCCCGGCCCACCGCCCGGAGTGACCCCCGAGGTTCGTCCAGCCGTCGGGACAAGCCTTCGTCCCGGAGGCCCTCTGGCTACGAAGGCCGACCGCCCTACGGCAGGTGGCAAGCAGCCCCGGCGCAGCCATCCGAGCGAGGAGGCCCGCGCCGGGGGAGAAGCTGCCGTCGCACAAGGAGCTGACGGAGCTGTTCGGCTTCGCCCGCGCGACGGTTCAGCACGCTCTGCGAGACCTCGGAGCCGAACGCTCGGTGGTCTCCCGCAAGGGAAGCGGCGTGTTCGTCCGGGTCCAGCCGACATCGACCGGTGATGACAACTGGTGACAGCAAAAGGGCTGGTCAGCGGGTTGGGAGAGTATCCCGCCGCTGACCAGCCCGTTGCTTGATCAGAACTTGTTCTTCGGGGTCAGCCCCAGCGAGAGGCCCGAGAGGCCGCGCTGGCGGCCGGAGAGCTTGCCGGCGATGGTGCGCAGGGCGGCGCCGGCCGGGGAGTCGGGGTTGGAGAGGACGACCGGGCGGCCGTCGTCGCCGCCCTCGCGGAGGCGGACGTCGATCGGGATGGAGCCGAGGACGGGGACGGTGGCGCCGACGGTGCGGGTGAGGGCGTCGGCGACGGTCTGGCCGCCGCCGGTGCCGAAGACGTCGATCATCTCGTCGCAGTGCGGGCAGGGCATGCCCGACATGTTCTCGATCACGCCGACGATCTTCTGGTGGGTCTGCAGGGCGATCGTGCCGGCCCGCTCGGCGACCTCGGCGGCGGCCATCTGCGGGGTGGTGACGATCAGGATCTCGGCGTTCGGGACGAGCTGCGCGACCGAGATGGCGATGTCGCCGGTGCCGGGCGGCAGGTCGAGCAGGAGGACGTCGAGGTCGCCCCAGTAGACGTCGGCGAGGAACTGCTGGAGGGCGCGGTGCAGCATCGGGCCGCGCCACACGACCGGGGCGTTGCCCGGGGTGAACATGCCGATCGAGATGACCTTCACGCCGTTCGCCGACGGCGGCATGATCATGTCCTGGACCTGGGTGGGCCGGCCCTCGACGCCCAGCATCCGGGGCACGCTGTGACCGTAGATGTCGGCGTCCACCACGGCGACCTTCAGGCCGTCCGCGGCCAGTGCCGCCGCCAGGTTGACCGTCACCGAGGACTTGCCGACGCCGCCCTTGCCGGAGGCCACCGCGTACACCCGGGTCAGGGTGCCGGGCTTGGCGAACGGGATCTCCCGCTCCGGGGCGCCGCCGCGCAGCAGCTGCGAGAGCTCGCGGCGCTGCTCCTCGCTCATCACGTCGAGCTCGACGGAGACGGAGGAGACCCCCGGCACCGCGGACACCGCGTCGGTGACCCGCTGGGTGATCGTCTCGCGCATCGGGCAGCCGGAGACGGTGAGGTAGACCGCGACCTTCACCGCGCCGCCGTCGCCGATCTCGACGGACTTCACCATGCCGATCTCGGTGATCGGGCGGTTGATCTCCGGGTCGTGGACGCTCGCCAGGGCTTCCCGGACGGACTGCTCCGTCACCCCGGTCGCCACCTCTGTCTCGTTGGCCATGTGTTGATGGTACGGCGCCGGGCCCCACCCCCGACTCGCCGGTAGCGTGCCGCGGGTCACAACGTGTCGGCGGACTCCCGCCGGTCGTCCAGTTCCTTGAGCAGCGACTGCAGTTCGGAGCGGACGAAGTCGCGGGTAGCGACCTCGCCGAGGCCCTGGCGGAGCGCCGCGACCTCCCGGGTCAGGTACTCGGTGTCGGCGATGTTGCGGTCGCTGCGGGCCCGGTCCTGCTCCATGTTGACCCGGTCCCGGTCGTCCTGTCGGTTCTGCGCGAGCAGGATCAGCGGGGCCGCGTACGAGGCCTGCAGGGAGAGCACCAGGGTGAGGAAGATGAAGGGGTAGCTGTCGAAGTGCACCGCCTCCGGCAGCAGGGTGTTCCAGAGCACCCAGACGACGATCACCACCGTCATCCAGACGATGAACCGCCCGGTGCCCAGGAAGCGCGCGATCCGCTCGGAGAGCTTGCCGAACGCCTCCGGGTCCCAGGCCGGCAGCCGGATCAGCCCCGGCCGGCCGGTGCGCGGCTGGTCCAACCGGGAGCGGGAGCCGGAGGAGGCGGACGGGCGCTCCTCGCGGCGGCCGCGCTGCTCCCGGGCGCGCAGTTCGCGCAGCTGCCGCAGTTCGCGCAGCTCGCCCTGGATCCGCTGGCCCGGGCCGCCGTCGCCCTGGCGCTTGCGATCAGCGTCCATCGTGCACCTCGCCCGTCCCGGGGTCCGCGCCGGAGCCCGTCCCGGCGTCCGTCCCGGGGTCCGCTCCCGTGTCGATGCCGTGCGCGGCGCCCTCGCGCCAGTCGTCCGGCAGCAGGTGGTCCAGCACGTCGTCGACGGTGACGGTGCCCAGCAGGTGGTCGTCCTCGTCGACCACCGGCGCCGCCACCAGGTTGTAGGTGGCCAGGTAGGAGGTGATCAGCGGCAGCGGGGTGTTCGGCGGCAGCGGGTCGAGGTCGTCGTCGACCAGCGAGCCGACCAGGGTGTACGGGGGTTCGCGCAGCAGGCGCTGGAAGTGCACGGTGCCCAGGTACGTCCCGGTCGGGGTCTCGTTCGGCGGGCGGCACACGTACACCTGGGCGGCCAGCGCCGGCTTGGTGTCGGAGACCCGGACCCGGGCGAGGGCCTCGGCGACCGAGGCGTCCGGTTCGAGCACGATGGGCTCGGTGGTCATCAGGCCGCCCGCGGTGTCCTCCTCGTAGGAGAGCAGGCGGCGCATCTCCTCGGCCTCGGCGGGTTCCATCAGCCGCAGCAGGCGCTCGGCGTCCGCCTCCGGGAGCTCGGAGAGCAGGTCGGCGGCGTCGTCCGGGTCCATGGTCTCCAGGATGTCGGCGGCGCGTTCCTCCTTGAGCTTGCCGATGATCTCCACCTGGTCGTCCTCGGGCAGCTCCTCCAGGACGTCGGCCAGCCGGTCGTCGTCGAGCGCGGCGGCGACCTCGGCCCGGCGCTTCGACGACAGGTGGTGCATGACGTTGGCCAGGTCGGCGGGCCGCAACTGCTCGAAGGTGGCCAGCAGGTTGGCCGCGCCCTGGCCCTCCTCGGTCAGCGAGAAGCCGGTCACCGCCGACCAGTCCAGCAGCAGCTGCTCGCCCTTCGCCTTGCGCAGCCGGCTCGGCCGGCCGACCTGCACGAAGACCCGGTCGATCTCCCACTCGCGCAGCCGGGTCTGCACCATCGCCACGTCCAGGACGGTCACCTCGTCGGCGGTCTTGGTCCGGGTCACCGTGCGGTCCAGCAGCTCGGCCAGCACCAGCGTCTCGGACGGGCGCTGCTCGAAGCGGCGCATGTTCAGCAGCCCGGTGGAGAGCACCTGCCCGGACTCCAGGCTGGTCACCCGGGTCATCGGCAGGAAGATCCGCCGCCGCCCGATCACCTCCACCACCAGCCCCAGCACCCGCGGCGGCCGCCCGCCCAGCCGCAGCGAGACCACCACGTCCCGGACCCGGCCGACCTGGTCGCCGTTCGGGTCGAACACCGGGACGCCGGAGAGGTGGGAGATGAAGACCCGGCTGCCTGGCCCCGCCATACGCGACTCCCTCCGGCGGAAACGGACACAACCCCCCAAATCTAGCGGCGGAGGGGGGAAGGAGACGCGTCGGCGCGGGCGAGAGGGTGCTATTCGGGGAGCGCGGGGAACCGCTGCGCGAGCGGGGCGGGCACCATTCGGAGAGGGAACCGCTGCGGCGAGTGGGACGGTGCATTCGGGAGCGCGGGGAACCGCTGCGCGGGCGGGACGGACGCCGTTCAGGGAGAGGGAACCGCTGCGGCGAGTGGGACGGTGCATTCGGGAGCGCGGGAAACTGCTGCGCGGGCGGGACGGGCGCCGTTCGGGGACGGGAATCGCTGCGGCGAGCGGGATGGTGCATTCAGGGGCGCGGGGAACTGCGCGCGGCGGGAGGTGAACGTCAGCGAGGTCGCGAGGTGGGCGGCGAGTTGCCGTTTCCTCGCGATCTCGCGGTGGGTGCCTGGTTGCTCGCGCAGTTCCCCGCGCCCCTGGCTTCGCCGGGTCTGCCCGCCGCCCCTGGCTTCGCGGGGTCTGCCCGCCGTCCCTGGCTTCGCGGGGTCTGCCTGCCGTCCCTGGCTTCGCCGGTCCGGTGCGGTGGTTTCCTGCGCCCCTGGCTTCGTGTCAGCGCTTGCGCTTCTTGAAGAGGATCTTGGGCAGCCCCGCCGGGATCGGTTCGCGGGTGGTGGCCGGAGTGGGCAGCGGCGCGGCGGCGAGAGTGTCGTCGGGGAGCGGGGCGAGGGGGGCGTCGTCGGGGGTGAGGCGCAGGACGTGGCACTCGCGGGCCCAGCGCTCGCCGATGGTGTCGGTGTCGGGGGCGTTCAGGCGCTTGCCCTTGAGCTCCTCGACGGCGCCGTCCCAGGCGGGGGTGCCGGGTTCGAGGCGGGTGACGGCGGTGGTGAGGGCGACCAGGCGGCCCCACTTGTCCTTGCTGCGCAGGGTCACCGCGGCGGAGCCGCTCGCGGCGAGGCCGTGCAGCGGCTGCTCGGAGCCGTCGCCGACCACGACGATCGCGCCGTCGTGCCAGGCGTGCCAGAGCGGGCGGGCGGTCGGCTGCCCGGCGGGCTGGACCCAGAGCAGACCGGACTTCTTGGCGGCTTCCTCCACCAGGGCCCGGTCGAGGAGGT
This sequence comes from Kitasatospora sp. NPDC004272, assembly GCF_053603035.1. Classification (NCBI taxonomy): domain Bacteria; kingdom Bacillati; phylum Actinomycetota; class Actinomycetes; order Kitasatosporales; family Streptomycetaceae; genus Kitasatospora; species Kitasatospora sp. NPDC004272. The sequence continues at coordinate 69,412 of NZ_JBSGET010000019.1, forward strand.
CGGTCGGGCTCGGGGTCGTCGTGCGCTCCATGCCGCACAGCGTACGGCCTGGGGTGTCCACGGCCGGTCCCATCCCCCGGACGACAGTGCCGTAACGCCGGAACAGCCCTTACCGTATATGCCGTCCACAGTCCCGCAGCCCCGCCCACCGCGCGAAGCACTGCCCGAAGGAGCGCCGTGACCGCCGTCAGCACCACCGCCCCCGCCGCACCACCGGCGCCCGGGGAAGGACGGCAACTGCCGCGCACCGACCTGATGCTGCTGGCGGTGTCGGTCGCGGGCATCTCGCTGTCCGCGCCGCTGATCAGCGCGACGGCCGCGCCCGCGCTGGCGATCGCGTTCTGGCGCAACGGCATGTCGGTGGCGGTGCTCGGCCCGTACGCGCTGTGGCGGCACCGGGCCGAGCTGCGCGGCATCCCGCGGCGGGCGCTGGCGCTGGCGGCGGCGGCGGGCCTGCTGCTGGCGCTGCACTTCGCGCTGTGGATGCCGAGCCTGCGGATGACCTCGGTGGCGTCGGCGACGGCGCTGGTGACCACCACCCCGCTGTGGACGATCCTGCTGATGCGGCTGTTCGGGGTGCGGGCCCCGCGGCTGGTGTGGCTCGGCACGGGGGTGGCGTTCGCGGGCGTGCTGGTGCTGACCGGCGTCGACCTGTCGGTCTCCGCCCGCGCGCTGCTGGGCGACGGCCTGGCGCTGGCGGCGGGCGCCGCCGCGGCCGGGTACATGCTGCTGGGCGCGGAGGTGCGGCGCACCGTGTCGACCACCGCGTACACCCTGGTCTGCTACACGACCTGCGCGGTCGCGCTGCTGGCGGTCTGCCTGCTGACCGGCGTCCGGCTGGGCGGCTGGTCGGCCGGGGCGTGGTGGCAGATCTTCCTGCTGATGGTGTCGGCGCAGCTGCTCGGCCACTCGCTGAGCAACCGGGTGGTGCGCACCCTGGGCCCGTCGATCACCTCGACGGCGATCCTGCTGGAGACCCCGGGCGCGGCGCTGATCGCCGCGGTGTGGCTGGGCCAGTGGCCGCCGGCGGCCGCCTACCCGGCGGTGGGGCTGATCCTGCTGGGCCTGGTGCTGGTGGCCCGGGCGGAGCGCCGCTGACGCCCCGCCCGGCGGTACCCCGCCCGGTGGCCGGTCGTCAGAGCCAGCCGTTGCGGCGGAAGCCCCGGTACATGCCGACGCAGATCACCACGATCGCGCCGAGCACCGTCGGGTAGCCGTACGTCGACTTCAGCTCCGGCATGTGCTCGAAGTTCATCCCGTACACGCCGGTGATCATGGTGGGGACGGCGAAGATCGCGGCCCAGGCGGTGATCTTGCGCATGTCCTCGTTCTGGGCGACCGAGACCTGCGCCAGGTTGGCCTGCAGCAGCGAGTTCAGCAGCTCGTCGAAGCCGTGCACCTGCTCGCTGACCCGGGCCAGGTGGTCGGCGACGTCCCGGAAGTACTTCTGCATGTCGAGGTCGACCAGCCGCGCGGTGGGCTCGGCCAGCTGCAGCATCGGCCGCAGCAGCGGGGTGACCGCCCGCTTGAACTCCAGCACCTCGCGCTTGAGCTGGTACACCCGGCCGACGTCGGTGCCGCGGCCGCCCTTGTTGGCGAACACGTCGTACTCGATCTCGTCCACGTCGTTCTGCAGGCGGTCGGCGACCAGCAGGTAGTTGTCCACCACGTGGTCGGCGATGGCGTGCAGCACCGCGGCCGGACCCTTGGCGAGCAGGCCGGTGCCCTCGGCGTCGGCCTCCAGCCGGTGGCGCAGCTCGCGCAGCGAGGAGTGCGCGCCGTGCCGGACGGTGATCACGAAGTCCGGGCCGGCGAAGACCATCAGCTCGCCGGTCTCGACCACCTCGCTGGTCGGGGTGAGCTGCTCGTGCTCGACGTACCGGACGGTCTTGAACACCGCGAACAGCATGCCGTCGTACCGCTCGACCTTGGGCCGCTGGTGCGCGTGCACCGCGTCCTCCACGGCCAGCGGGTGCAGGCCGAAGCGCTGGGCGATGCCCTCGAACTCGGCCTCGGTCGGCTCGTGCAGCCCGATCCAGCTGAACGAACCCGGCCCCAGCTGGTGCGCCGCCTTCACCTGGCGGGCGGCCTCGCGCGGGCTGCACGTCTCGGCGGCCCGCTTGCCCTGCTGGTAGACGGCGCAGTCCACCACCGCGGACGGGGTGTCGCCGGGCAGCGGCTCGAACGAGTCGCTGACCCGGCGGCGGGCTGGACGGACGACGGCGGCGCGCAGGTTGTGCATCATCGACATGGCGCGGGCTCCCTAGGGCCGGACCGGCGCGCCCCGGGACGTGCCGGGGGAGCGCGACGGCGGAAAACACCGGTGGACACGCCGGGCTGAGGAAGTGTCAGAAAGCCGTTCGCTGGGCGGGTTTCGTCGGATCAGACCCGGGGAAGGTGCTCTCTCGGCCGCGCGCGACGCTGCGGGGTGACCCTGGTCAGCCGCGGGGGCGGCGGGCAGGGGTGGGCCGGAGAGAGCTGCCGGTACTGCATGGTCGACTGCTGTCCATCGTGACCACCTCCTCCACGCCGGGGCCCGCGCGGGGGCCGTCGCGGCCCTGGTTCGCGTTCACAAGGCCGACCGCTCACATTAACAGCTCTTCCCTGTGCCGCGCCCGGCATTCGCCGTCCGCCGGGTAAAGCTCGCGCCAAGGATCGACGCGGCGCGCCCGCGCCGGGACCGCCCGGGCGACAGTCACCGGCACGCGGCGCCGCCCTCCGCCCGCCGGGCGGTCTAAGGTCGCGGCATGGCGCACGACTTCCCTCACTTCGGCGACTTCCCGCACCCGGGCGGCGACGCCGGCCCGACCCGGCAGACCGTCCTCACCCTGGTCGAGGCCCGGCTGGCCGGCACCTTCGGCGAACCCACCGGCCGGGCCGCGGTCACCTTCGTCGGCGCGGACCGGATCGAGGTGCTGCGGTTCGGCCCCGACGCCGACGGCCTGGTCCGGTACGCGACGCTCGGCATGGCCGCCGCCCCGATGGCCGACCCGACCTCCCCGGTCGCCGACCCGGTGCGCGGCCCGCGCGCCGAACTGGTGCTGACCGTGCGCGGCGGCCGCGACGAGGCGCACCGGGCGCTCGCCGTGTTCGCCGCCAGCCCGCAGGTCGAGGGCCTGGTGGTGGCCCCCGGCGGCTCGCTCGACCTGGGCTCCCCGCTGTGGACCGGCGCCCCGTTCACCTCGGTGCTGGCCGCCGAGCCCGGCGGCCTGGTCGAGGACCTCGAACTGCCCGAACCGGCCGACCCGGTGCGCTTCCTGCCGCTGCTGCCGATGACCCCCAACGAAGCCGCCTTCAAGCGCGTCCAGGGCGCCGAGGCGCTCCAGGAGCGCTGGCTGAAGCACGGCACCGACCTGCGCGACCCCGGCCGCCGCGGCGTCCCGCTGGACTGACCGGAGCGGACCGCCGACCGGGCGGGCAGTGGACGAACGGGCGACGGGCGACGGGCGGACGGGCCGACGGGGGCCGAGCGGGTGGGCGGGGTCAGCCGGTGATCGGCTCGGCCCCCTTCGCCTGCGCCAGCAGCTCCTCGTACGCGGCCGGGTCGGTGGTGTGCTCGCCCAGCGGGACGGTCTTGCGGCTGCCGTGGTAGTCGCTGGAGCCGGTGGTGAACAGCCCCAGCTCGGCCGCCAGGCCGCGCAGCCGGGCCCGGGTCTCCTCGTCGTGGTCGGTGTGGTCGACCTCCAGCCCGCCCAGCCCGGCCGCCGCCAGCTCGGCGATCACCGCGTCCGACACCGTCCGCCCGCGCTTCACCGCCCCCGGGTGCGCGAACACCGGCACTCCGCCCGCCGCCCGCACCAGCCGGACCGCCGCCACCGGGTCGGTCTCGTGCTTGCGGACGTCCGCCCGCCCGCCGTTGGCCAGCCACTCGGGCGTGAACGCGTCCGAGACGCTCGCCACCACGCCCGCCTCCACCAGCGCCGAGGCGATGTGCGGACGCCCCACCGAACCGTCGCCCGCGATCCGCTGCACCTGCTCCCAGCTGATCGGCGCCCCCAGCTCCCGGCAGCGCTCCACGATCGCCCGCCCGCGCCGGAACCGGTCGGTGCGCACCAGCTCCCGCTCGGCCGCGAAGGCCGGCTCCGCCGGGTCGAACAGGTACGCCAGCAGGTGCATGCTGATGCCGCCCACCTGGCAGGACAGCTCCGCGCCCGGCACCAGCACCAACCCCGTCCCGGCCACCGCGGCCGCCGCCTCCGCGTGCCCGGCCACCGTGTCGTGGTCGGTCAGCGCCACCACGTCCAACCCGGCCGCGACCGCGTTGGCGACCAGTTCGGCCGGGGAGTCGGTGCCGTCGGAGGCGTTGCTGTGGGCGTGCAGATCGATGCGCATGCCGCCCAGGATAGGGAAGCCCGCCCGGCCGCCGGGGCAGCGGACGGGCCGTCAGACCGCCCCCCTAGGCTGTTCGCATGGAGACAGTGAGCGGGCCGGAAGCGGCCCTGCGGGCCGCCCTGGCGGCCGACCCCGAGGCGCGGACGCACGAACTCAACCGGCTGCTCGGGAAGTTCGGCCCCGAGCACCTCGACGCGCTGACCGGCCTGCTCGGCCACCCGAACGAAGAGGCGCGCTCCGCCGCACTGCACACCCTGCAGGGGTTCGGCCCCGCCGCGCTGCCCGCGCTCCGCCCCGTCCTGGCGCTCCTCGGCGACGAGCGGCACGGCTACCAGGTCACCAGGGCGGTGGAGCGGATCGGCCCCGCCGCCGTCCCCGAACTGCTGGCCGTCCGCGCCGAGGGCCCCGCCCCGCTGCGCCGCCACGCCCTGCGCGCCCTCGCCCTGCTCGGCGCCGCCGAGCAGCTCACCGCGCGCGACCGGGCCGCGCTCCGGCGGCTGGTGGACGTCAAGCTGCTGGACGAGGAACTCCCGGGCGAGGGGTGGGAGTACTGCTGGCTGGCGGTGCCCGGGGACGAGTACCGGGCCGCCTTCGAGGTGCTCGGCCTGCACGACGCCGTCCCCGCCACCCTGGCGATGGGCCGGTCCAACCCGGTGTCCGACGAGGTCCGGCTGGTCGACGACGACGGCACGGAGCGGACCGTGCGCCGGGTCTTCGTCACGCCCGAACTGGCGGGCTGGCGGCTGTTCTTCGGCAACCACCTGATGCTGACCTGCTTCGACGACGACCTGGTGGCGCGGGTCGCCGAAGCCTGCGGCCGGGCGCACTTCCACTGCCGGGACGACTACGAGGACTCCCACCACTGGGTGATCGCCGAACGCGGCCGGGGCGTCGTCCGCTCCTACGCCGCCGAGGGCGACCCGCAGTGGACCGGGGACCCGCTGCCCTGGGAGCGGCCGCAGACCGAGGACCCGTACTGGGACCCGGACGACGAGGAGACGCCCGGCGCCTCGATGGAGACCGACTCGGCGGAGGCGGCCGCCCGGAGCAGCATCGACCCGGACCGGACCGGCGCGGACACCCCGCGCAGCGGCCACGGCTGGCTGCTGGTGACCGAACCCGGCTTCGGGCACGGCCGCTTCCGCAACGCGCTGGAGATCTGAACCGGCGGGGCGCCGGGCCTCAGCCCAGCAGCCGGGGCGAGAGCGCCCCGCAGGGCAGCAGGCCGAGCTCGGCCCCCGCGTCCCGCAGGTCGGTCAGCACCAGCTCGTCGTGCATCAGCAGCGCCGACTGCTCGGGCCAGGCGATCGCCCACAGCCACAGGCCGCGCGCCTCGCCGACGTACACCGCCCGGTCGTCCGGTGCGCCCGGCACGTGGAACATCGGGGTCGGCCGGCCCGCCGCCATCAGCTTGGCGTCGGCCGGCTTGTACAGCGCCACCGAATCGCCCGGGTCCGGCCCGTCCAGCCCCGCGTAGCGGGCGCCCAGGCCGATGCCCAGCTCCTCGGCCACCAGCACCAGCTCGCCGAACCCGCCCAGCGGGGCCGGGCCGGAGCAGGCGACGGCGGTGGCCCGGGCGCCGGACAGGTCGTCACCCGCGTGCGCGATCCCGGTGAACAGCCAGCCGACCGGCAGCGGCCAGGGCAGCCAGACCGGCACCTGGGAGCGGTTCACCGCCACGTTCAGGGCCTCGATGCTGGGCGGCAGCACCGGCTGCATCGGGTGCACGGCGCCGTGCAGATCGCACTGCCAGGTGTCGGAGAAGAGGCCGGGGGCGCGGACCCGACCGGCGCACCTCGGGCAGCTTGGCTCGCCCCTCATAACCGACAACGGTCCTCCCTCCGGACAGCTGCGTCAAGGACGATCACCCGTAAGGAGTGCGTCACGAGGCGCCCCGGCGACGGCCCGGGTCCGGCAGAGGTGATGTCCCGGCCGGGGCCCCGCCAAACCCCCGCAGGTGGCAGCCCCCGAACACACTGACGCCCCGTCGTCCCAGGGGTCTCCTGCGGTGACGGGGCGTCAGCCGGGTATCGGAACGTCGGAGGACTCGGAGGTCCGTCCGCGTCCGCTCACACGGCCTTGCACGGCCGGATGTACAGGCGCTCGCCGGTCTGTGCGGCGGCCTTCAGGTACTCGGAGACGGTTTCCGCGTCGGCGATCAGCCGATCGGTCTCCGTTCCCGCGTGATCCAGACGGAGGATCTCGAAACGCATGGGCCTCTCCCTTCCCGTCCTCGGGGTCCGAGGCGGACTCGACCGACGGTCGGCCATCAGACGGTGGCTCGTCGGCGTTGGCTGGGTCGGACGTCCGGCAGGTGCAGTCACCCGTCGCTCCCCCCACTCTCAGGCAGGACTCGTTCAGCGGCACTTTCCCTTGCGGCACCGGAGGAGGGCTGTAGTGCCCCGGATCCAGGGTGCCGCGACGCTGCTTCCCGGCGGTTGCCCGCCGGTAAATCCGTGGTTTCGGCGGCCGGAGGAGGGTGCGGCCGTCGGAGGGTGTTGATCCCGGACGAAATCAAATATTACCCGAGCTAACGATTCTTGTCGCGTGAAAACCGCAGCCGACTTCTGAACGACGGTCAGGAGGCCCGCCCGTGGACCGGATCCGCCCGGAAAGTCCCGCCGGGCGCGCAGGGCGTGCGGGCCGCTCGGGCGGGCCCGGCGTGCGGGCCGGGCGTGGGGCGGGCCGTCAGGCGGACCAGAACGCCGCCAGCGACTCCGCCGTCGCGGCCGGCTGCTCCGCGTTGGGGGAGTGCCCCGCGCCGGACACCACCAGCCGCTGCGCGCCCAGCCGCTCGGCCATCGAGGACTGCTCCTCGACCGGCCACGCGTAGTCCCGGTCCCCGGACAGCACCAGCTTCCGCAGGCCCACCGCCGCCAGCTCGTCCACCCGGTCCGGGGCCGAGACCAGGTGCGCCGCCATCGCCCGCAGCGCCACCGGGTGGTTCGCCACCCAACGGCGGTGCAGGAAGTCCGCGACCTCCGGGTCCAGCGGCGGCACCCGCTCGCCCTCCAACTGCTGCATCACCTGCCAGATCGACTCCAGGTCCATCGAGTCCAGCGCCTCCAGCAGCATCCCCGTCCGCGCCGCCTCCGCCGGAGCGATCGCCCCCGCCCCGGTCGACATCAGCGTCAACGAGGCCCACGGCAGGTCCTCCGGCGCCGCGAGGACCGCCTCGCGCACCACCTGCCCCCCGAACGAGTGCCCCAGCAGGTGCACCGGCCCGTCGACCCCCAGCCCCGCCGTCACCGCCCGCACGTCCGCCCCCAGCGCCGCCACCGCGTACGCGGCCGGGTCGTCCGGCCCCCCGGACTCGTACTGGCCCCGCTGGTCCACCGCGACCGTCCGGAAACCCGCCGCCGCGAGCGGCTCCAGCAAGGCGATGAAGTCCTCCTTGCTCCCCGAGAACCCCGGCACCAGCACCGCCGTCCCCCGCACCGCCCCCACCGGCTCGCCCCACAGCGCGGCCAGCCCCGCCACCCGCACCGCCCGCGCGCACGACGGCAACTTCAAGAACGGCGGCGTACTCATTCCCTGCGGCCCTCATCTCCGGTCACCCGACGTCTCGGGGGCCACCCTACGGCGGTCAGCGCCCCCACCGGGGGAGGGAACGCGGCGCGGACGGGGCGGGGCTTTCGAAGGTGGGAACGCCGCAGGGGAGGGGCGACGTGGTGTCGGCCCTCCCCTGCGGGGGTGGTGCTGGTTACTGCTCGACGGCCTTGCGGGTCCGGCGCGGGGCCGGGATCTCCTCGGCGGTGGTGGCCACGGCCTTCTTGGCGGCCCGCTTGCGCGGGGCCGGGGCGGCGGCCTCCTCGGCGGGAGCCTCGGCCACGGCGGCGGCGGCCTTCTTGGTGGCCCGCTTGCGCGGCGCCGGGGCGGCCGCGGTCTCCTCGGCCGGAGCCTCGGTGGCCACGGCCTTCTTGGTGGCCCGCTTGCGCGGGGCCGGGGCGGCCGCGGTCTCCTCGGCCGGAACCTCGGCGGCGGCGGCCTTCTTGGTGGCGCGCTTGCGCGGCGCCGGGGCCTCCACCGCCGGGGTCTCGACCACGGGGGTTTCGGCCACGGCGGCGGCCGCCTTCTTGGTGGCCCGCTTGCGCGGGGCCGGAGCGGCGGCCTCCTCGACGGGGGTCTCGGCCACGGCGGCGGCGGCCTTCTTGGTGGCCCGCTTGCGCGGCGCCGGGGCCTCCACAGCCGGGGTTTCGACCACGGGGGTCTCGGCCACGGCGGCGACCGCCTTCTTGGTGGCCCGCTTGCGCGGCGCCGGAGCCTCCACCGCAGGGGTCTCGACCGCAGGAGTCTCGACCACGGCGGCCGGGGCCTCCGCGACGACGGCGGCCTTCTTGGCGGTCCGCTTGCGCGGGGCCGGGGCGGCCACGGTCTCCTCGACCGGGGACACCAGGGAGGTGACCGGCTTGCGGATGGCCCGCTGCTGCGGCTTCCGGGAGCGGATCACGGGCTCGGCGGCGACCGGCTCCGCGGCGGCGACCGGCTCCGCCACCGGGGCGGGGGCGGCCTCGACGGCCGTCTCCACGGCCGGGGCGGCGGCCTGGCGGGTGCGCTTGCGCGGGGCGCGGGTGGCGGGGGCCTCGGTGACCGGGGCCTCCACGACGGGCGCGGGCGCGGCGGCGGCCGGGGCCGCCTCGAC